>NZ_SJXI01000035.1:0-170543 GCF_004337455.1 Parafrankia sp. BMG5.11
CGTCGTTCCTGCAACGCGGCGTTGTAGAGCGCCCGATGATCATCGAGCATCGCCGTCAGCGCGGCGGCCTACCGCGCCGTCGGGCGGAGCAGGAACTTGAACGCCCGCCTCACCGGGCCCGCTCCACACGCCACGGCCACTCGTACCGGGTGTCAACGTACCGGCGGACAGTCTCAGCGGACACCACGCCGACGGTGGCGGCGAAGTACGACCGCGACCACATGGCCGGCAACCGGGAACACAGATGCCCGAACTCCACGCGCAGCACCCGGGACGTCAACCCCTTGAGCTGGTTGGCGACAGACGACGGGGAGTGCTTCGGGTGAAGCTTGACGAACAGGTGCACATGGTCGGGCATGACCTCCCACGCAACGACCATCCACTCATGCCCGGCGCACTTCCGCCGGACCAGCTCCGCACAGCGGTCACCGACGGGACCAGCGAGCACAGGGCGGCGGAACTTCGGGCACCACACCCTGCGATACCCAAGGTCGTAGACACCACCCGCGCCCACCATCACCCCCCGAACCATGATCCGAACATACCAGCGATGCACACATACGGTTACGATCCGTGCCCAACTCCCCTGACGTCTGAAGGCGCCAGCCCCCTCGGGAAATCTTGACGGAGGGATCGTGGCACCTCTACCGGCCCGGCTCGCGCTGGTCCGGGGGGCCGGCCTGGCAGGTCCGGGTGGTGCTGGTCACCGCGGAGCAGGTGGCCGTCGGCTACCGGCTGCCGGTCGTCGAGATCCTGCCGACCGCGCAGGAGAACCGGGTCGTCGGGCACCTGGGCCCGGACGTCCTCGGCGACGGCTGGGACCTCGACCGCGCCGTCGCCAACCTGCACCCGGGAGATCGGCTCAGCGCTGCTCGACCAACGGCTGCTGGCCGGTCTGGGCAACATCTGGCGGACGGAGGCGTGCTTCCTCGCCGGAGTGAGCCCGTGGACCCCGGCCGGCGAGGTGAACGATCTTGAAGGACTGGTCCGCCGCGCCCAGGCGATGATCAGGGCCGGGGCACGGGGCGGGCACCAGGTGACTACCGGGTCCGCCCGCCCGGGCGAACAGCATTGGGTGTATGGGCGCGCAGGCAGGCCCTGTCGGCGCTGCGGCACGCTCGTCCGCCGTCAGGAGCAGCGGACGGTCACCCAGAGTTCGCCCGGGCGCGGATCGCCGGCGCGCGCCGCCGGGCCCCGTGATCAGGGGTCCCACAGCCGTGCCCGGCGTGACCACGACCGGCGCGTGGGCGGCCGGCGTGACGGTGGCCGGCTCGCACGCGACGTCGGCGGGTCCGTCGACATCGAGGTTCAGAACGGTGCAGTTCCGGACGATGCAGTTCCGGACGGTGCGGTCCAGGACGGTGCGGTCCAGGACGGTCGGGTCACCGCGTGGTGCCCGACCTGCCAGCCCGGCCCCGTCCCGGGGGCCGCGGCCGGCCGGTGGGACGTCGGCCCCCGCCGCCGGGACGTCACACCCGGCTGGCCGCCAGCAGGCGGGCACGACCCCGGGTGAACGCGCCTTCGGCGGCCTTCACGCTGATGGACAGGTCGTCGGCGGCCTGTCGCGTGGTCCGGCCGGCGGCGCGGGCCATCATGATCTGCCGCTCGCGGCCGCGCAGGCGACGGGTCTGGTCGAGCAACCAGAGCGCCTCCGCACGGTCGCAGGTCGAGTCCTCGGGGCCGGGGTCACTGGGCGCCGCGACGCTGCGGGCCATCGCACGGTCCGCGCGCATCCGCGCACGGTGATGATCAACGCACAGCCGGAGCACGGTTGTGGTCAGGAACTGACCGACTCGGTGGCTGTCGAGGTTACGGAACCCCGCCGCGCGCACGAGTGCCTCCTGCGCGCAGTCCTCCGCGTCGGCGGTGCTGGGCAGCCGCCTGCGCGCAATGTGCACCAGTCGTTCGCGGTGCGGCAGGACGAGCGACCACCGGTCACCGCTGAACGGTTGGTCGACGGCAGCGAGAGGTGCCGCCTGAGGTGCCTGCCGGGCCGGCTGCGAGGTCGGGGACTCGTTCTCTTCCCCAATAATTAGCGTCATGGCACTTCCACCTGCCTGGCTGCGTCATGCCATCCGGACGTCCGGGACCGCCGGTCTGGCTATCGCACGGCGGCGATGAAAACGTGGACGACGCTCCCCTCGTCACCCGACGCCACAATCGCCGATCGGACATGTGGGACATTAAGGCAATCGCAGCGTGCGCGCCATAACCCCCGTCACATATTCAAACCCATCTCCCACCCCAAGGTGCTAACCCGGGTGTACACCGGGTCGAATGGGAAGGTAAATCTGCATAGTCACTGTGCACTTAAGCGGATGACCTTTATCTGACCCGGTCGGCGGAAAGTCGCTGCGGGGCAGGCACAACGGCCGGTCGGCACCCGGCCGAATAGCATGCCGACCCCGCCCGGACGTTAACCCGATGTGACACCTAAGAAGATCGTGCCGGTTCAGGTCGGGCGGCCTCGCCCGGTGGTTCCCATCAGTTCGGATAGCCCATCGGCGTAGGCGCGCAGCCGCTCGACGTCCTCGGTGAGCCGGTGCAGCTCGGCCGCGGGCGCCGCGACGGTCCCGACGATCTCGGTCGCGGCGGCCAGCAGGCCGTCCAGCGCGTCGGCGGCGCGGTTCATGCCGTCGAGCAGCTGGGCCGAGGTGGCCAGGATGTTCGCGCGCCGCACAGGATCCGCCACTGCCCGCGCCGCGGACTCGCAGGCCAGGACCTGCCCGGCACTCACCCGCAGGCCGTCCACCAGCCGAACGGCGCCCGCCACCGCCGTGCGCACCGGGGCCGCGGGCGGGCGGTCCTCCACCGACCGGGCGAGCGCGACGAGCGCGGCCAGCCCCGCCTCCCCCCGGCGCAGCGGACGCGCGGCCGCCGAGCGGCGCAGCGCCACCGCCCCCGGCGCGGGGACGGCCGGCATGGGAAGCGCGTCGTCCCTGTCGCGGAATGCCCGCAGCTCCCGATAGGACAGGCCTGCCCGGACGAGCGCCGCTCCCCCGAAGACGAACCATCCCCATGCGTGGTCGATGAAGGCCGCCGCAGGTGACGCGGCGGCGGCGGCCGTCCAGGCCTGCGTGGAAAAGGTGGCGCGTCGCCGCGCGCGCCGGGTGGCGCGCCCGAAACGGCGCTCCGACCTTTCCAGCGACCGGCGTTCGACGTCAGCCCTGATCCAGTCGGGCAACGCCGGTGTGACCGCCGCGGCGAGTTCCGTGGCGCGGATCCGATAACCCTCGAGCGCGGCCCTGTCGACCGAATCAGCGAAGTGAAAAGAATTTCTTCCTTTACGCTGCCAATGCGACTGGTTCCCGCGCACACTTTGACCGGAATCACCGTTCGTAACCGGAGTCCCGGGAAATACGGATGGTTCCGGGCCGGCCTGCCAGCCCGTCGGCACGGCCGAACCCGGCGGCACACCGCCTGAGGGGTCCACGGCGGTGGGGTCGGCGCCCGCGTCGGTCATCGACAGCCTCCCGCAGTCACCACGGCCCAACGGTCATCATCACCGGCTCAGGCCGGCGGAGCCTCCTGGGTACCGGACGCGGGCGGTGTGCCGCCGCCCTGCGACGGCGCGGAGTCGCCCGCTGCCTTACCCAACGACAGACGCTCGTCGCCGGTGCCACCCGGCACCCGGCCGGCGGAGATGCCCGGTGTGGGCGGCATGGGCGGCATCGCGGGCCGGCCCGTCTGCCCGGGCGCGCCGGCCCCGTGGCCGCCGGCCATGCTTCCCCGCAGCTCGGCGAGGCGCCCGGCGGCCTGCGCGTCCATGGTCGCGCGCCGCACCTCGAGCATCCTGGCCTCCATGCCCTGCGAGGCGAGCTCCTGGCGGCCGAGCGCCACGGCGTAGCGCTTCTCGACCTTGTCCCGCACCTCCGCCAGCGTCGGCGTGTCACCGGCCGGGGGCAGCGATGACATCCCCTCCATCGCCTTGCTCATCTGCTCGTGCATGGCGGCGTGCTCGATCTGGGTGAGCAGGCGGGTCCGCTCGGCGAGCTGGCGGTGCATGCGGGCGGTGTTGTCCTCGACCGCCACGCGGGCCTGCGCGGCCGACGCCGCGGCCTGCTCGTGGAGGACCTTCAGATCCTCCAGCGCCGTCTCGGAGGCGATCAGCTTGCTGGCGAACGCCTGCGCGGTCTGCTCGTACTGGACCGCTGTGGCCAGATCGCCCGCGGCGCGGGCATTGTCCGCGAGCATCAGGGCGGAGCGGGCCGACTCGGTGAGGTTGGTGACCTCCTCGACCTGGCGGGCCATCTTCATCTCGATCTCACGCTGGTTCCCCACGACGAGCGCGGCCTGCGAGACGAGCTTCTCGTGCTGTTGGCGTGCCGCCTCGATGGCCTGGTCGATCTGGACCCGCGGATCCGCGCGGTTCTCCAGTTCGATCTCAGCCCGCTTTGACAGGTAGCGGAGGGCCTTGCGGACGACATTCGCCATACCTCGATCGTCCCACGGCGAGACCGATCTGGTGAGCCGCCAACGGCCTCGTTCCGCGCCCGGGCCGTGCCGAGAGCTGTCCGATTCCCGACGCTGCACCCGATTCGCCCCGACTCCAGCCGGATGACCCGATCACCGCCGCCGGAACCACCCGGGACGGCCCGGGACGGCCCGCTGCCCCGGCCCGCGCGGCGGCACACCGAGGCGACAGTCCGGAGCATGGCCGGGCCGGGTCGAGGCGGGCCGGGGTACCTAGACCATCGCCTGGAACATCCAGTGCTGTTCCTCGAGGTCGCGGACCACATCGATGAACAGGTCCTGGGTCACCGGATCCGGCTGGGCGGTGAGGTCCATCCGGGTGCGCATCCTGGTGATCATCCCGGCGAGGACGTCCGTGATCAGCCGGATCGCCTTCTCGTCACCGATGTAGCCGGGCTCGACGCCGTGCAGGTGACTGCTGCGGGCCACGGTGCTGGCCTGGCCGTCGGGGTTCACCCCGATCGCCGCGGCGCGTTCGGCACACATGTCGGTGTAGCGCCGGGCCAGGTCGACCACGGCGTCGAGCTGGCGGTGCACCGTGCGGAAGTTGCGGCCGATCACGTTCCAGTGGAGCTGCTTGCCCAACAGCGACAGATCGACCAGGTCGACGACGGCGCCCTGGAGAGCCTCGCCGGTGACCGTGCGCGCCTCGTCTGACAGCGGACTGCGGATGGCGCTCATGATGATCCTCTCTCTGGAGCTCGGGCACGTCCGCGAAAGGCGTGCCCGCAGAGAAGATCCGTACGCCGGTCAGGCTCAGCCCGCGTGGCAGAACCGGCCGACCTCAGGCGACCGAACTCAGGCGACCCGGCTCAGGCGGCGCGGTCGACCACCGCCGGGCGGGCCGGCACGACCACGGCGGACGGGCCACCGACCGGTGTCGGCGCGCTCGCTGCCAGCTCGGCGAGCTCCAGGTCGTCACTGACCTCGCGAAGAAGGTCCGCCAGCCGTACTCCCAACGCGTCACAGATGGACGCGAGCAGTTCCGAGCTCGCCTCCTTCTGGCCGCGTTCGACCTCCGAGAGGTAGCCGAGCGACACTCTCGCCGCCGACGACACCTCCCGCAGTGTCCGGTGCTGATCCTGTCGGCGGCGGCGCAACGCCTCGCCGATCACGCGTCGGAGCAGGACCATCGAGCCTCCTCCTTCGTCCACGGGCTGCGTTCACCGTATACCCGCCGGGCGCCCCTCCGGGGCATCGTTGATAGGACTGTAACGCTGTAAGCACCCCCAAACGGGGATCGGCGCCACCACCCGGCCGATCGGTCGCCGTCCGCCCCACCATCGGGCGGCCGGCGGCGGAGGTCAGTGCGCCCGGGCCTGCTCCGGCAGCCTCGAGCCGCTGGCGCCCGGGCGGCCCTCCAGGGCACGGCGCAGCACGTCCAGGGCCTGCACGACGGCGAACTCGCGGACCCGCGGCCGGTCACCGGGCAACCGCAGCGAGCGGGACGTCGAACCGTCCGGACCGGCCAGCCCCACGTGCAGGGTGCCGACCGGCTTGCCCTCCTGCTCCTCCGGGCCGGCGACGCCGGTGGTGGCGAGCCCGTAGGTGGCTCCGAGCAGGTCACGGGCCCCGGCCGCCATCGCCTCGGCCGTCGCGGACGAGACCGCACCCTCGGTCGCGAGGACGTCCCGGTCGACGTTGAGCACGCTCCCCTTCACCTCGGTGGCGTACGAGACGACCCCGCCGCGGAACACGGAGCTGGCGCCGGGGACGTCCGTCAGCCGGCCCGCCAGCAGCCCGCCGGTGAGCGACTCCGCGACGGCGAGCGTCGCTCCCTCGGCCCGCAGCAGCTCCAGTACGACGCCCTCCAGCGACTCGTCGTCCCCGCCGTAGACGCCGGCGCCGAGCGCCGCGCGTGCCGCCTGCTCGACCGGGGCGATCAGCGTCTCCGCGGCCGCCCGGTCGGCGGCCCGGGCGGTGATCCGCACCCGGGTCTGGCCGCCGCTGGCGAGGAACGCGATGCGCGGGTTCCCGATCGGCTCGAGCCGCGCGACCTCGTCCGCGAGCGCCTCGGCGACCATCGACTCCCACATGCCCGCCGTGCGCAGCACCCGGTGCACGACCACCGCGGGCTGACCGGCCCGGCGCAGGATGTCCGGCAGCACGCTGCGGGTGAACATGTCGTGCATCTCGAACGGGACGCCGGGCATGGCGTAGACGACACCGGAGCCGATCTCCATGCGGACGCCGGGCGCGGTGCCCGGGCCGTTGGGCAGGGGCTGCGCGCCGACGGGCAGGTCGGCCTGCCGGAAGTTCATCTCCGGGACCCCACGGCCCCCCGTGCCCGAACGCGATCGCCCCAGTTCCTCGAAGCGGCGGCGCAGGATGGCCTCCTCGGCCTCGTCCCGGCGCAGGCCCACGCCGGCGGCCAGGGCGATCCCCTCGCGGGTCAGGTCGTCCTGGGTCGGGCCGAGCCCGCCCGTCATGATCACGGCGTCGGCGCGTCCCAGCGCGACACCGATAGCGGTCGCGATGTCCGAGATCAGGTCACCGACCACGGTGGACGTCGCCACCTCGACCCCGACGTCGGCGAGCTGGCGTCCCAGCCAGGCCGCGTTGCCGTTAACGATGTCCCCGTAGAGGAGCTCGTCCCCCACCGCCAGCAGCTCAGCGCGCATCGATCTCTCCTCTTCCGGGTCTTCCGGGCCCGGTCACGGCCCCCTGGTCCTCACCCACAGCCGGCTCGCCCAGGTTTGGCACGTCGGGAGTCGGCACGTCGGGAGCGCCGCCCGGCCGGGCCGCCGCGGTGGCCCGGCGGCGCAGCGCCAGCGCCCGGTAGACGTAGTCCGCCCCGGTCACCGCGGCGACGACGACACCGCAGGCGAGGATCACCGCCCGTCCCGTGGCCGCCACGCCCTCCAGCGGCAGGACGTAGAGCCCGAGCGAGATGTTGAGGAGCAGCGTCTTCGCCTTACCACCCCGGCTGGCCGCGATCACCCCGTACCGGATGACCCACAGCCGCAGCAGCGTCACGCCGATCTCGCGGACGGCGACCACGATGGTGACCACCCAGGGCAGTTCACCGAGGATCGACAGCGAGACCAGCGCGGCACCGGTAAGCGCCTTGTCCGCGATGGGATCCACCAGAATCCCGAAGTCGGTGACGAGGCCGCGGCGGCGGGCGATCGAGCCGTCGATCTGGTCGGTGATCGCGGCGACGGCGTAGGCGCCGAACGCCGTGTAGCGCCAGCCGTCGGTGTCCGGGCCGGCGAACAGGAAGGCCACAAAGACCGGCACCAGGGCCAGCCGGATGATCGTCAGGATGTTCGCGATGTTGAGGACCGGCGGCTTCGGCGCCACCAGGTCGCCGGTGCCGGTCACGCCACGCCCGAAGGGTGGCCCACCGCGTCCATCGGGCCGACCCCGTCCGGGATCGGCGGCAGCACGGAACCCGCCCCGGCCGACCCAGCGCTGGCCAGCCCGGCGCCGGCGCGGTCGAGCACGCCGGTGAACTCCGCGATCAGGTCGACGCCCTCGGCCGCCACGACCCGGGCCGCGACGAGGTCCCCGACGGACACGCCGCCCGGTGGCCCGCCCGCGGGCAGGCGGACCGTGCAGGAGCCGTCGGCGTCGGCCTGCTGGTGCCCGGCGCAGCCGTACCCGAGACCGCCGGCCACCTCCTCGACGAGCACCTCGACGGTCGTGCCGATGCGGCGCTCGGCGCGGCCTGCGGTGAGCTGCTCGACGAGGTCGGTGACCTCGGCCCGCCGGCTCTCGATCTCCTCGGGGTCGACGTGGCCCGCCATCCCGGCGGCCTCCGTCCCCTCTTCGTCGGAGTAGCCGAACACCCCGACGGCGTCGAGGTCGGCGTGCTCGAGAAAATTCACCAGGATGTCGACGTCCTCGTCGGTCTCACCGGGGAAGCCGACGATCACGTTCGAGCGGGCGCCCAGGTCGGGGAGCAGCGCGCGGGCCCGCCGCAGCAGGTCCAGGAAGTCGGTCGAGCCGCCGAACCGGCGCATCCGCCGCAGCACCGCCGGGCTGGCGTGCTGGAACGACAGGTCAAGGTAGGGCGCCAGGCCCGGCGTCGTCAGCAGCACCTCGAGCAGGGACGGCCGCAGCTCGGCCGGCTGGAGATACACGGTGCGGACACGAACAATCCCCGGAACGGCGGCCAGCCGGGGCAGCAGCTTCTCGAGCGCCCGCAGATCGCCGAGATCCTTGCCGTAGGACGTCGAGTTCTCGCTGACCAGGACAAGCTCGCGGGCGCCCTGCCCGGCCAGCCACTCGGCCTCGGCCAGCACCTCCTCCGGCCGGCGGGACACGTGCGAGCCGCGGAAGGACGGGATGGCGCAAAACGCGCAACGGCGGTCGCAACCGCTCGACAGCTTCAGCGGCACGACCGGGCTGGAGGTGAGCCGCCGCCGGCCGGTACCGGCCGCGCCCTCCCCCGCCGGCTCCGCCCGGCCGGCCACGTCCGCCAGGTCCGCCAGGTCCGTTGCCGGGCGGCTGTTCGCCGCCGGTCGGCCGTCCGGCGACGGAAGGACACGTCCACCACCGGGGAGCTGGATGTGACCGGGGATGTGCGGCGAGTGCGCCGCGCGGGAGGCGTCGCCCCGCTCCACCGGAGAGATCGGCAGCAGCGTGCGCCGGTCACGCGGGGTGTGCGAGGCCGGCGCCGAGCCGGCGAGCACCGCGTCGAGGTGCGCCGAGATCCGCGGATATGCGTCGAAGCCGAGGACGGCGTCCGCCTCGGGCAGCGTGTCGGCGAGCTCCCGGCCGTACCGCTCGGCCATGCAGCCCACGGCCACGACCGCGCGCGGCCCGCCCGACGCGGTCGCCTGCCCGGTGGTCGCGCCGCCGCCCGGCCCGTCATCGCCGGACTCACCGTCACCCGGCCCGTTGTCACCCGGCCCGTTGTCACCGGGCCCGCGCAGTGCGTCGGCGGCGAGCAGGGCGTCGATCGAGTCCTTCTTAGCCGCCTCGACGAAACCGCAGGTGTTGACCAGGACGGCGTCCGCGTCGGCGGCGTCGTCGACCAGGTCCCAGCCGTCGGCGGCGAGGCGGGCGGCGAGCTCCTCCGAATCCACCTCGTTACGGGAACACCCGAGCGTGACGAGAGCTACCCGGCGTGCAGGACGAGGAGACACGGACTCAGGCTACCGGGGCGCCCGCGGACAACGCGCCGACGGCCCCGGCCCGGCGTGGCCGACCCGAGCCCCGGGCCAGCCCGCCAAGCCCGACGTCAGCCGGTCGGCGGGGCCGTCATCGCCAGGCCGCCGGCCGCGAGGCCGCCCGTGCCCGGCCCGTCGACCGTGCAGCCGCCGCCGGTCGCGGCGAGCGCCAGTCGGATCGTCACGACCTCGCCCGGCCCGCCAGCCCGGTCCAGGCTCGTGCCGTTGCAGGAGAGGTCGACGGCGCCCGCGTTGCCCATCTTGATCTCCAGGGCGCCCTCGGAGGACACCTCACGGCTGTCGCCCCGCTGCAGGAGCTGCGCGAACAGCACCTTGTCGCTGTCGTCGCGGACCTCCAGCCAGCTCTGCGCGTCGCGGGCCTCCACCCGCACGTTCACCCCGGGGGGCGGCGGGGTGGTGGGCGCCGGGGCCGGGCCGGGGGGTGCCGTGGCGGCCGGGGCGCTCGGCGGCGCGCTCGGCCGGGGCGTGGCCGAGTCGTCCGAGTCGCCCCCGCCCGAGGGCAGCAGCAGCGCGACGAGCGCCAGCGCGCACACCACCACCAGCGAGATGATCATTGCCGGTGCCCAGCGGAAGCCGCCAAGGCCGCGGTTGCGCCCCGCGCCACCGTGCAGCGGGTCGAACTCCGGCGAGGCGACCACGACCGGGGACGGCACGTGCTCGTGCCCGGCGTCGTACACCGCCAGCAGGGGGCCGGGCTCGAGCCCGAGCGTCGTCGCGATGCTGCGCAGGTGCCCGCGCGCGTAGACGGAGCCGCCGCAGCCGGAGAAGTCGTCCTGCTCGATCCGCTCGATCAGCGAGGCGCGGATTCTCGTCCGGTCGCTCACGTCGTCGATCGTCAGGCCCGCGGCCCGGCGCGCCGCCGCGATGACCGAGCCCAGGGATTCCTGAGCCGCCCCACCCGGAGCCGACTTGTCCGGAGGCACCGGTTGCTGGGGCGCCGGGATCTGGACCGCGGGGCCCGGGGCCGCCGGCTTCGCGGTCACCGGTTCGAGAACCTCCGACCCGGGACTCGACGGCGCGGTGCCCGCCGACCCGGGACTCGACGGCGCGGTGCCCGCCGACCCGGGACTCGACGGCGCGGTGCCCGCCGACCCGGGACTCGCCGACCCGGGGGTCGCCGGTTCGTCCGCTGACTGCATGAACGAACCTCCGCACCCGTTATGCCACTGGCGCCGCTGGCGTGCGCCAGCCGATATTACGGTCGCCGGCCGACCTCCGACAGCTGGCAACGGACCTATCCTGACTTTCTTATCCGCTGCGGAGTGTCGTGAGAAGTCCTTCCAGCTCGTCGGGCATCACGAGTACGTCGCGGGCCTTGGAGCCCTCGCTGGGCCCGACTATCCCGCGGCTTTCCATCAGGTCCATCAGGCGGCCGGCCTTCGCGAACCCGACCCGCAACTTGCGCTGCAGCATGGACGTCGACCCGAACTGGGTGCTCACCACCAGCTCGACGGCCTGGAGGAACAGCGCCATGTCGTCGCCGATCTCCTCGTCGATGTCCTTGCGCGCCTCGCCGCCGCCCTCGAAGACGTCGACCACGAAGGTGGGCTGCGCCTGCTCCTTGGTGTGGTCGACAATCGCGGAGATCTCGTCCTCGGAGACGAACGCGCCCTGGATGCGGGCCGGCTTGCTCGCCCCCATCGGCAGGAACAGCGCGTCCCCGAGGCCGACGAGCTTCTCGGCGCCGGCCTGGTCCAGGATCGTCCGGCTGTCGGCCAGCGACGCCGTGGCGAAGGCCAGCCGGGACGGCACGTTCGCCTTGATCAGACCGGTGACGACGTCCACGGAGGGCCGCTGTGTCGCCAGCACCAGGTGGATCCCCACCGCCCGGGCCATGGCCGTGATCCGGCAGATCGCGTCCTCGACGTCGCGCGGGGCCACCATCATGAGGTCCGCCAGCTCGTCGACGATGGCAAGAATGTACGGATACGGGGTGTAGACCCGTTCCGAACCGGGCGGCGCGACGATCTCGCCCGCCCGCACCTTCCGGTTGAAGTCGTCGACATGGCGAACACCGCAGGCCGCGAGGTCCTCGTAGCGGTTCTCCATCTCCTTCACCACCCACTGCAGCGCGTCCGCCGCCTTCTTGGGATTGGTGATGATCGGCGTGATGAGATGGGGAATGCCCTGGTAGCTCGTCAGCTCGACCCGTTTCGGGTCGACGAGGACCATCCGGACCTGGTCCGGGGTGGCACGGGCCAGCACGCTGGTGATGAGCGTGTTGATGCAGGTCGACTTACCCGCCCCAGTGGCGCCCGCGATGAGGATGTGCGGCATCTTCGCCAGGTTCGCCAGGACGTAGCCGCCCTCGATGTCCTTGCCGAGGGCCACGACCAGCGGGTGCGGGTTCCCGGTCGCCTCACCGCTGCGCAGGACGTCGCCCAGGGACACCAGCTCGCGGTCGGTGTTCGGGATCTCGATGCCCACCGCGCTCTTGCCCGGGATCGGGCTGATGATCCGCACGTCGGGGCTCTTGACCGCGTAGGCGATGTTCTTCCCGAGCTGGGTGATGCGCTCGACCTTCACCGCCGAGCCCAGCTCCACCTCGTACCGGGTCACCGTCGGGCCACGGGTGAACCCGGTGACCTTGGCATCCACCTTGAACTGCGTGAAGACGTCCGTCAGGGAGGCGATGACACCGTCGGTGGCCGCCGAGCGCACCTTCGGCGGGGTGCCGGAGCGCAGCAGCGTCGGCGACGGCAGCCGGTAGGCACCGTCCGTCGGCGGGACGAGGTACTCGATGTCATCCGGGCCGGGCGGCTGGGCCGGGGACGGGACGGACCCCGCGGCCGCGTCGCCCGCGGCGGCGCCCGCCCGGCCACGCGCCCGCCGCGAACCGGCGCCCGCGCCGCCCGCGCCGACGACCGGGGCGACGCCGTCCGCCTCCTCCTCGCCATCGGTCAGCCCGGCGACGTCGGCGAACAGATCCGAGGGATCCATGGCCTCGGCGTCCGGCACCGCGGCCCGGCGGGACCGGCCCGGCCGGGAACGCCCGGCGCCGGCCGGCTCGTCCTGCGCGCCTGCCGGACCGGCGCCCGCCAGCTCGGCGTCGAGGTCGAAGACGCCCTCGGCGGACCGGGAGCCTCCGGCGCGACCGCGTCCGCGCCGGCCCCGCGGCGGCGCCTCGTCCTCGAGCAGTTCGTCGATGACACCGTTGGCGGCATCACCGTCGGCGTCGAGATCGTCGTACTCGTCGTCAAACTCGTCGTAGGAATCGCCGGGCGCCCGGATCGGGACGGTGAGCCGGTCGGCGAGCTCACGCAGCTTCTCCGGCACCTGGCGGACCGGCGTCGCCGTCACCACCAGCAGCCCGAAGAAGGCGATGAGCAGCAGCAGCGGGACGGCCACGTAGGGGGTCACGGCGCTGGCCAGCGGCGCGCTCCCGAGCAGCCCGAGCATGCCGCCGCCGTCACGCAGCCTGCCTGTGCCGTCGGCGAAGTCCGGCAGGCCACGGCCGATGTGCAGCACGCCGAGGATCCCGACGGCGACCGCGGCCCAGCCGATCACGACCCGGCCACGGCTGTCCGGATCGGACGGCGAGCGCACCAGCCGCCAGGAGGCACCAAGGCAGAACAGCGGGACCGCCAGCGCGCCGACGCCGACGAACAGTTCCACCCCCGCGGCGACGAAGGCGCCGATCGGGCCCCCGGCCCCGCCCCACAACGCGGCACCGAGCAGAATCGCGGCGCCGAACGCCGCCAGGCCGAGCCCGTCCCGCCGGTGCCCGGAGTCGATGCGCAGATCCCGCGTCCCGCGGCCGAAACGGCGCAGCAGACCACCGAGCATGCCGGCGGCGGCCATCCAGCCGTGGTAGACAGCTTTGATCACCGCCTGGGCGATCAGCAGCTGGACGGGCGCCCGCGGCGCGGTCGTCCGCCGGCGGGTGCTCGCCCCACGGGCGGCACCGCCTCGGGTGGGCGACCCGGCGCGGCCCTTGGCCGGAGCCCGGCCGGTACCGCCGGAGCCGCCCGAGCCGCCGGATCGCGCCGTGGCCGTCCGCGGCTTGGGTTGCGCCTGCGTGCGCGCGTTGGACGTGCGTGTGGCCACGCGGAGAAGGTACCCGGGAAGTGACGCGAGTCGCTGCAACCCAGACTATCCGGGCGCGCCACATCTGTGGCCCCGGGCATCCTCCCCGCCCGGTCGGGCCATCCACCCGCCTCGGCTGAGCGCTGAGCTGACGAGAAGCCGTCAGATCAGTGTCGGCGGTACGCCAGCCGGGCCCGCGGGGCCCTTGGTCGACAGGATCCGCTGGGCCCGCCACGCGTCGACCAGCCCCGCGGACAGCAGAACGGCCAGTGTCAGAGCGATCTGGGTGACCCGCTGGTAGAAGCTCCAGTGGTCGACCCACGCCCTGAGCACCGGGAGCACGCAGAGGACTACGCCGCAGGCGAAGACCGCGGCCACCCAGCCCGGCCGCCGAACACCCGCGATCACGCCCAGCAGGCCGCCCGCGAGCAGCCCCTGCGGCACCGTCTCGGCGAGCGATCCGTAGAAGGAGCTGCTCCAGTAGCCCGTCGAGGACAGTCGCACCGTGCTGAGGAAGCCACCGCCGGGCGCCGTCCAGAATCCGAACTGGTAGCCGAAGGCGCCGAGGAGCGCGGCCCAGCCGAGGACGGCGCCCGTCGCCGCCACCAGGCCCCGGGGGCCCGCGCCCCGGCGACCGGGCGCGCGGGTGACCGCGGCCCCCGCCAGTGCCGGGACGGCCAGCACCGCCAGCACCAGAAGCAGCGACAGCGGTGGGCGCAGCAGGTCGGTGTGACGGCCGAGCGCGAGCACCGCCCCGGTGGCGGGATACGTCACCACGAGGGCCACCAGCATGATCCGTCGCCGGCCGGCGACGGCGGCGGCGAGCGCGACCAGCCAGGGCACGAAGACCAGCGGGCCGGTGGTGAGGAAGGGCCCGAGCCCCCGGTCCGTCCATGGGTGCGCGACGGTGGGCCAGGCCGCCAGGCGCTGATCCACGGCCGGCTGCCGCTCGGCCATCACCAGGCAGACCGCGCTGAGCCCCGCGCCGATGGCCAGTGCCAGCGCCGCGGTCGCGCCGCGTACGCCGGCCGGCAGAACGCCGACGCCGACAGCGCACCTGGTCGCCAGGCCGTGCACGACGAGGTCAACCGCCTCCGCCCTGCTCGGCCGGGTACGCCCGGCCGCCTCGGCGCCGTCGAGCAGCGTGCCGAGGAGCTCCTCGCCGCGGGCCTCCCGCCAGCGGCGCGGGTAGCAGAGCAGCAACCGGCGGTAGGCGGTCTCCGGACTGGACGGTTCGGCACCGGGCGGTTCGGCGTCGCCCTGGTGCGACCGCGGGTCAGGTTTCTCCACGCTCATCGTCCGCCGCGCCCTCAGCCGATCGCCGGCACGCTCGGGGGCGCCAGCCTGGTCACCCGTGCGAACGCCGTCGCCGGGCCCGTGGCGTGCCGGACGCGCAGGCGCAGCCTGCGGTCAGCCTCGGCGACGTTGGCCCGCAGCCGCTCGGTCTGCTCCGTGAGCACTCCCGCCCCGTCATCGGTCAGCGAGTAGTACCGCCGCAGCCGCCCGTTGACGACCTCCTCTCGCTCGACCCGCACGAGGCCCTCGCCGGCGAGGCGGTCCAGCGCGCCGTAGAGCGTGCCCGGCCTCATGGTCACCCGACCGCCCGAGATGTCCGTGACCTCGCGGATCACCGCGTACCCGTGGCGCGGACCGTCAGCCAGCGCGGCGAGCACCAGGAACGTCGGTTCCCGCATGTCCTCCATAGCCATACGCGCGAAGATATACCGTCGCACGGTATATATCGACCAATTGACCATCAGGACAAAGAACCGGCCCTGGACCATGGGGCTGGTCCAGGGCCGGGAGGACCTGCTCAGACCTCCAGGACGACCGGGAGGATCATCGGGCGGCGGCGGTAGCGGTCGTTGACCCAACGGCCCACCGTGCGCCGGACGAGCTGCTGCAGCGCGTTGGTGTCGGTCATGCCGGAGCGCATCGCGTCGGCGAGGGCGTCCGCGAGCTTGCCGCGGACCTCCTCGAACGCGGCCCGGGAGTCGGAGAACCCACGGGCGGAGAGATCCGGGCCGACGACGACCTTGCCGGCGGCGGCGTCCACCACGACCGTGATCGTGATGAAGCCCTCCTCGCCGAGAATCCGCCGGTCCTTCAGGCTCGACTCCCCGACGTCGCCGACGGCGAGCCCGTCGACGAAGACCATCCCGCAGGGCACCGCCCCGGTGATCTCCGCCTGGCCGTCGATGAGGTCGATGACCATGCCGTCCTCGGCGATGATGACCCGGTCCGGTGGGACGCCGGTGGCCTCCGCGAGCGCGCCGTGCGCACGTAGGTGCCGCCACTCACCGTGGACGGGCATCATGTTCGACGGCTTGGTCGCGTTGAGCACGTAGAGCAGCTCACCGGCCGGGGCGTGCCCGGAGGTGTGGACCATCGCCACGCCCTTGTGTACGACCCGGGCGCCCCACCTGGTCAGGCCGTTGATCACCCGGAACACGGCTGTCTCGTTGCCCGGGATCAGGCTGGAGGCCAGGACGACCGTGTCGCCCTCCTGGATCCGGATCGCGTGGTCCCGGTTGGCCATCCGGGACAGCGCGGACAACGGCTCGCCCTGCGACCCGGTCGAGACCAGGCAGATGTTGCGGTCGGGAAGCGAGTCGACGTCCCGGCTGTCGATCACCAGACCGGGCGGCACGCGCAGCAGGCCGAGATCACGGGCGACACCCATGTTGCGGACCATCGACCGGCCGATGAAGCAGACCGACCGGCCGTGCGACTCGGCGGCGTCGAGCACCTGCTGCACGCGGTGGACGTGGCTGGCGAAACACGCGACGACGATGCGCCTGTCCGCCTCGCGGAAGACCTTGTCGAGCACGGGGGCGATCGCGCGCTCCGAGGCGACGAAGCCGGGGACCTCGGCGTTGGTCGAGTCCGAGAGCAGCAGGTCGACGCCCTCGCGGCCGAGCCGGGCGAAGCCGCCCAGGTCGGTGAGCCGCCCGTCCAGCGGGAGCTGGTCCATCTTGAAGTCGCCGGTGTGCAGCACCAGGCCCGCGTCGGTGCGGATCGCGACCGCGACCGCGTCCGGGATGGAGTGGTTGACGGCGAGGAACTCGAGGTCGAAGGGACCGAACGAGTGCCTCTCCTCCTCGCGGATCTGCAGGGTCACCGGCTGGATGCGGTGTTCGGCGAGCTTGGCCACCATGAGCGCGAGCGTCAGCCGGGTGCCGACCAGGGGGATGTCACGCCGTTCGCGCAGCAGGTACGGGACGGCGCCGATGTGGTCCTCGTGCGCGTGCGTGAGGATGACCGCCTCGATGTCCTGCAGGCGGTCCCGGATTGCGGTGAAGTCCGGCAGGATGAGGTCGACGCCGGGCTGGTCGGTCTCGGGGAAGAGCACCCCGCAGTCGACGATGAGCAGCCGCCCGGCATGCTCGAACACGGTCATGTTGCGACCGATCTCACCGAGGCCGCCGAGCGGGATGATCCTCAGGCCGTCGGCACGCAGCGGCGGTGGGGGGCCCAGCTCCGGGTGCGGATGCATCATGAAGCCGCCGTCCCCGGGACGACCGCGGCGGCGCCCGGCCCCGCGGGCCCGGGCGGGGGCCCGGGATCGAGCACGGCCGAGGCCAGGTCGGCACGCAGCTGGGCTCGCTCGGCCTCCGTCGCGTCGACGAGCGGGGAGCGGACCGGCCCCGCGGGCAGGCCGGCCATGGCCAGCGCCGCCTTCGCCGTGATCACACCCTGAGTGCGGAAGATTCCCTGATATGCGGGCAGCAAGCCCTTGTGGAGCGCGATCGCCCGACCCACCTCACCGGCCCCGAAGGCCTCGATCATCGCCCGAATGGCGGGGCTGGCCACGTGACCGACGACACTGACCACACCGCACGCACCGACGGACAGAAGCGGAAGATTGAGCACGTCCGTGCCCGAGTAGTAGGCGAGGCCGGTGTTGGCCAGTACCCACGAAGACGCGGAGAGATCGTCCTTGGCGTCCTTGACCGCGACGATACGCGAGTGTTCGGCCAGCTTCAGGAGAGTCTCGGTCGCGACCGGTACACCGGACCTGCCGGGAATATCGTAGATCATCACAGGCAGGGATGTCGCGTCGGCGACTGCCCGGAAGTGCGCGAGCAGCCCGGCCTGCGGCGGCTTGTTGTAATACGGCGCGACCACGAGCAGGCCGTCGGCGCCCGCCTTCTCGGCCGCCTCGGCCAGCTCGACGGTGTGCCGGGTGTCGTTCGTGCCGACGCCGGCGATCACCTGGGCGCGGCTGCCGACCGCGTCACGGACGGCGCGCACCAGGATGTCCTTCTCGGCATCCGAGGTCGTGGGCGACTCGCCCGTGGTGCCGTTGATGACCAGCGCGTCATTACCGGCGTCGACGAGATGCCCCGCGAGTGCCGCGGCGCCGGGGACGTCCAGCCCGCCGTCCGCGGTGAACGGCGTGATCATCGCCGTGATCATCCGCCCGAACGGGGCCGGGGGCAATGCTGACATACCTGCCACGCTAGCGGGCACCTCCGACATCTCCTCCGACAGTCGCCAAGCGGCGCCAGTCGGCGGCCCCCCCACCGCGGGCGGGCGGCACCGACCGGACGGTCACGCCGGGTCGGCCGCCGCACCGGCGGGCCGGGGCAGGAACCAGGAACTACTTCTGAGCGGCTTTCATGACCCGGATGCCACCCTCGCCGCGCCCGGGGAGGCGGCGGGAGGATGGCTCGTAGACCCTCGACGGGCACCGGCGACCATGTTTCGGTCGAGCCGCATCCACAGCTCACGACGACCGAGACGGACGAACGACAGCGGGCCGCCCACGCGAGCCGCGCCACAGGCGGCCGCGCCACCCGTGACGCCCGCGCCGTAGTTCTTCGGCATACCCACCGCCCCGTCTCGCACGACAGTGTGTTCAGGGTACCGCCACAGCCGGTGCGGCGGTCGCCGTTCACCGGCGCGGACCAGCTCCTCCCACCTGCCACGTGCCCGGCTGGTCCGTCGCGGCCACCAATGCGGACAAGCTCACCGAACGCCCCGGTGGCACGGCCGGGGCCAGCGTCCCTAGCTGGGACGACACTCCCGGAACCGACATGATCGACCCGCCCGGGTCCGCCGGCGGGGTGTGCCAGCCCAGGGCACGCAGCCCCGAAAGCACGGCCAGCGCCACCAGCAGCGCGAGCAGTGCCTGCTTGGCCGGGCCGAGCACCCAGGCCGCGAGGCTCGACCGCTCCCTGGTCAGCAGCAGGGTCGCGGCGAACGACGACGGCACCGCGACGACCGCGACCGCGTCGGCTCCGAGCTCGAACGGCAACGCCGACAAGGCCACGGTGAGACACATCAGGACCAGGATCGCCAGCGTGACGCGGGCGACGTCCGGCGAGACACTGAGGCCCACCACCAGCTTCGCCCGCGCCGCCCGGCGCGCATCGGTGGTGTAGAACGCGTACACCTCACGGTTCTGGTGGACGTCCTCGACGTAGGTCCGGGCGATCCGGCGGTGCTCCAGGTCGACCGTGATCGGCGTGCTCAGCTCGATACTGGTGTCGTCGGTGCCCACGCTCACGTGGTAGCTGCCCGGGCCGCCCGGGTCGATGTCGACGAGGGCCACCGGCGCCAGCCACCGCTGCCGCAGAGTGAGTGACTCATCACGGACAGGGCAACGCCGAGCCAGCACCGTCCGCCGCTCCTCGGACATCTTGATCAGGCAGGGGCGGTACGGGTCCAGGGTGACGGCGGCGAGCGCCTCCCAGCGCCGCCCGTACTCCGCCACCGTGCTCAGCACCGGCACCGCGGCCGGGCCCGCCAGGCTCAGCTCGTCGATCCAGGCGGTGAACTCCCGCAGGTAGTAACCGATGTGCGCGACCTCCAGCGGTGTGGGGACGTCCGGATCACGCCAGAGCTCGCCGGCGGCGAGCAGCATCGTGTCCGCACTGCTCAGCGGGTCGAAGGGCTCCGCCAGCGCCGAGCGCAGCAGAAGCTGGGCCGGCTCGAGCAGCGCCTGCCACGACCGCAGTGTCACATCCGGCACCGACAGATCCGCCTCGCGCGCAAGATAGGTCGCGACGGCCTCGAGCGAGAGCGGACGTCCCTTGCGGGGCACCAGCCCAGGCAGGTTGCCGGACAGCCGCCCCGGGCGGAACCTGGAGATCGCGTCCACGACGCGGCGCGCCGGGCCGGGCAGTGGGCAGCCGATGGCGTCGGCGAGCAGCGCGATCAGGTTGCCCTGGATCGCGACGGACGTCCCGTACGGCATCAGGTGGGCGTCGGAGCCACTCGGACCGGCGAGATTGAATCCGACCAGGGCACGCTTGGGCAACGTGGAGATCGGCAGCAGCAGGCAGACTTCGGGCGGCAGCCGGCCGACGGTGTCGAGCCGCCCGGTACCCGGAACAATGCTGTTCAGCAGCCCGTCGAGCGGGCCCCAGTTCACCGAGCGGGTAAGCCGACAGCGGTTGGCACTGACGATCGTGAACTGGTCGACGACCCGCCGGCGCAGCCCCGCGTACTCGGCTGGGGGCGCGAGCAACATCGTGGTGACCTCGTCGACGTCGGTGAGGTCGAGCACCGGGGCGCTGTCGGCGTCATCCCGCCTGCTCCACCGGCGTAGCCGGCTGACGGCCCCCGAGCCGCCGGCACCGCCGGCTCCCCCGGCACCGCCTGAACCCCCTGAACCCCCTGAACCGCCTGAACCGCCTGAACCCCCTAAGCCACCGAATCCGCCGAAGCCGCCGCCGCCCGAGCCCGCCACTCAGCGGCCCCCGCCCCGGGAACCGGGAGAAACACTCCGGAATGTGCCGATCACACCACGAGACCGTAGCAGCCCACAGTTTCCAGCCAGCCACCGACGGACCCAGCCCAGAGCCCCAGCCAGAGCCCCAGGTGGAGAGGTTCGGACGGCAAACCCCGGGACCGGAGCCCTTGGGTGAAGGGCTTCGGGCGACCTATCCCGGGGTGGGGCCTCAGGTCAGGGAGGCCAGGAGTTCGCGGGCGGCGCGGGCGATCTCGATGTCCTCGCGCGCTTCGATGATCAGGGTGCGCACAGGTGCGTCCGGTGCGCTGATGTCGAGGTCGCCGCCGGTGTAGGAGAGGTTGCGCTCCTCGTCGACCGCGATCCCGAGGAAGGCGAGGCCGGTGGCGGCCCCGGAACGTACCGGGCCGGCGTGCTCCCCGACGCCGCCGGTGAAGACGAGTGCGTCCAGGCCGCCGAGCGATGCCGTCATCGCGGCTGTCTCGGCTCGCAGTCGATGCAGGTAGACGGCCATGCCGAGTGCCTCGGGGGTGCCCGCCCGGCGCGCGCCGGTCAGGATGGCCCGCATGTCCGCCGACCCGACCAGGCCGGTCATGCCGCTCTCGTGGAACAGCACGTCGGTGAGCTCCTGAGCGGTCATCCCCTGTTCGGTCTGCAGCCAGAGCAGGAGACCCGGGTCGACCGTGCCGGAGCGGGTGGCCATCACCAGGCCTTCCAGCGGGGTGAAGCCCATTGTGGTGTCGATGCTGACGCCGTCCCGCACGGCGGCCAACGACGCGCCCGAGCCCAGGTGAGCGGTGACCACCCGGCGCGCTCCTGTCAGCTCGGCCGCCCGCCGGGCGGCGTAGGCGTGCGACAGGCCGTGGAACCCGTAGCGGCGGACGCCGTACTGCTCTCGCCATCGGGCCGGGACCGGGTAGGTGATGGCCTCGAGCGGCATCCGGGAGTGGAAGGCGGTGTCGAAGCAGGCCACGCGTGGGACACCGGGGAGCGCCTCCGACACGTCGGCCAGCGCCGCCAGCGCGGCCGGCTGGTGCAGCGGCGCCAGGGAGACGAGTTCCCGCAGGCGCCGTTCGACCTGCTCGTCGACGAGCACCGGGTCGGTGAAGGTCGACCCGCCGTGCACGACGCGATGTCCGGTGACGGTGACCTCGCCGGCGTGCGCGAGGGCGTCGACGGCCTGTTCCAGCTCCGCCGGGTCGGGCCGCCCCGCCACGGCGCGCAGGTCGTGGGCGGCCAGCACCCGGTCGTCCGAGCCGAGCAGGCGCAGCTTCACGCTGGACGAGCCCGCGTTCACCACGAGCACGTTCACCGCCGCGACGGCGCCGGCCGGAACCCGCGTCGGGACGTCCGCCACGTCTATCGGTCCTTCCCGGCGGGGTGGGCGCGTGCCGCTCTCGGTCAGCATGCCCTCGGTCAGTGCGGTCGCGGCCAGCAAGGCCCCAGTCAGACGGTCGGGTCGGTCGGCCAGCAAGGCCTCCAGTCAGACGGTCGGCCAGCCGCCCGGTAAAGCCTCTGTCAGTAAGGCCACGTCCAGTCACGGATGCGCGGGTCGTCCTCGCCATGGTCGCGGGTGTAGGCGCGGGCGGCGAGACGGGCGTCGATCATTCGCTGCCTGACGTGCGCCGCGCGGGCGCCGAGGCTGGCGACCCGGTCGATCACGTCCACGACCAGGTGGAAGCGGTCGAGGTTGTTCATCATGACCATGTCGAAGGGCGTGGTCGTCGTGCCCTCCTCGATGTAGCCGCGGACGTGCAGGTTGCCGTGGTTCCGCCGCCGGTAGGTGAGGCGGTGGATCAGCCACGGGTAGCCGTGGTAGGCGAAGATGATCGGCCGGTCCTCGGTGAACAGCGCGTCGAAGCGCGCGTCGGACATGCCGTGCGGGTGCTCGGCCTCCGCCTGCAGGCACATCAGGTCGACGACGTTGACGACCCGCACCTTCAGCTCGGGGAAGTTCTGGCGCAGGATGTCGACCGCGGCCAGCGTCTCCAGGGTCGGGATGTCCCCGGCGCAGGCCATGACGACGTCGGGGGTGCCGTCGCCGTCCTCGGTGTGGTCGTTGCTCGCCCAGTCCCAGATACCCAGGCCGCGGGTGCAGTGCGCGATCGCGTCCGACATCGGCAGGTAGTTCAGTGCCGGCTGCTTGCCGGCGACGATGACGTTGATGTAATGCCGGCTGCGCAGGCAGTGGTCGGCCACCGAGAGCAGCGTGTTCGCGTCCGGTGGCAGGTAGACCCGGATGATCTCGGCCTTCTTGTTGACCACGTGGTCGATGAAGCCCGGGTCCTGGTGCGAGAAGCCGTTGTGGTCCTGGCGCCAGACATGGCTGGTGAGCAGGTAGTTCAGGGAGGCTATCGGTCGGCGCCAGGGAATGTGCCGGGTCGCCTTCAGCCATTTCGCGTGCTGGTTCACCATCGAGTCGACGATGTGGATGAACGCCTCATAGCACGAGAAGAAGCCGTGCCGGCCGGTGAGCAGGTAGCCCTCCAGCCAGCCCTGACACAGGTGCTCGGAGAGCACCTCCATCACCCGGCCGTCCGGGGCGAGGTCCTCGTCGGTCGGCACCGTCTCGGCGTTCCAGGCCCGGGACGTGGTCTCGAACAACGCCCCGAGGCGGTTCGACGCGGTCTCGTCCGGGCCCATCACGCGGAAGGTGTTCGGGTTCGAGCGCATGACGTCGCGCAGGAAGCCGCCGAGCACCCGCGTCGCCTCGTTGGAGCCCACTCCCGGCTGGGGAACGTCGACGGCGTAGTCGCGGAAGTCCGGCAACGTCAGGTCACGCAGCAGCTCACCGCCGTTGGCGTGCGGGTTGGCGCTCATCCGGCGGGTGCCGACGGGAGCCAGCGCCGCGAGCTCCGGGACCAGCCGCCCGTCGGCGTCGAACAACTCCCAGGGCCGGTAGCTGCGCAGCCACGACTCCAGCAGGGCGAGATGCTCGGGGTTGTTGTGCAGCTCGGCGATCGGCACCTGGTGCGAGCGCCAGTTCCCCTCGACCGGCCGGCCGTCGACCGTCGACGGACCCGTCCACCCCTTCGGCGTGCGCAGGACGATCATCGGCCACACCGGGCGGGACGAGTCGCCGCCGCGGCGGGCGCGGTCCTGAATGTCGAAGATCCGCGAGACGGCGGTGTCGAGCACCCGGGCGAACTGCTGGTGGACGTCGGCGGGGTCATCGCCGGTGACGTGCAGCGGCTCGTAGCCGTAGCCGCGCATCAGCGCGTCGAGCTCCGACTCGGGGATGCGGGCGAGGATCGTCGGCTGAGCGATCTTGTACCCGTTGAGGTGCAGGATCGGCAGCACCGCGCCGTCGCGCACCGGGTCGAGGAACTTGTTGGAGTGCCAGCTCGCCGCCAGCGGGCCGGTCTCCGCCTCGCCGTCACCGACGACGGCGGCGACCACCAGGCCCGGGTTGTCGAAGGCGGCGCCGTAGGCGTGGGTGAGCGCGTACCCCAGCTCACCGCCTTCATGAATGGAACCGGGCACCTCCGGCGCCACATGGCTGGGAATTCCCCCGGGGAACGAGAACTGCCGGAACAGCCGGCGCAGCCCCTCCCTGTCCTGGGTGACGGAGGGGTAGATCTCGCTGTACGTGCCCTCGAGGTAGGTGTTGGCCACGATTCCCGGCCCGCCGTGGCCAGGGCCGATCACGTAGATCGCGTCGAGGTCGTTGCGGCGGATGACGCGGTTCATGTGGGCGTAGATGAGGTTGAGCCCGGGCGTGGTACCCCAGTGCCCGAGCAGCCGTGGCTTGATGTGCTCGGCCCGCAGCGGCTCGGTGAGCAACGGATTGTCGAGCAGGTAGATCTGCCCCACCGCGAGGTAGTTGGCGGCGCGCCAATAGGCGTCGATCAGTCGCAGCTCCTCGGTGGACAGCGGCCCCGTGCTCTGCACACCGGACTCCGCGCCGATCTCGGCGACGTTGATCATGCCCGCCCTCTCTGCTGGTCCCGCCTCGGCGCCGTTGCCTCGTCTGTACCGTGCCTCGCATGTGTCGTTACCGCGTGGGTGCCGTTACCGGCGACCCCACCATCGTTCCCTCGACACCGGGCGGAACGCTGATCCGTTGTAAGGCTGGACCCGGTTAACTCCGCCCGGACAAAACCCGGGCGAACGTCGCGTGAACGCCGGGCCGGTGGTCCCTTGCGGGCGTCGACACGGCCCTGGCCTGACGGCCCTTTGGACGCGACGCGGTCAGGACGGCTTTCCCGACGGGCATCCCCGATCGGCATGGACGGACATGGGCGGCATGGTCCAGCGTGGACGGCGGGACGGGCTCCGGCGCGCCCGGAACGGGCCCGCCCGGCTTCGTCAGCCCCGGCCTGGGTCAGCCCTCGCCGACCAGCGGGCTGGAAGCCACCTCCGTGCCGTCGTCGAGGGTGGTCACCCGGAAGTCCGCGAAGACGTTCGGTGCCACATCCCGCAGGGCGCGCAGCGCGGCGATCGCCAGCCCGCGGATCTCGACGTCGGCGTGCTCGCTGGCCCGCATCCCGATGAAGTGCCGCCAGGCACGGTAGTTGCCGGTGACGACGATCCTGGTCTCGGTGGCGTTCATCAGCACCGAACGGGCCGCCTGACGAGCCTGCTTGCGGCGCGAGGTCGGCGCGGACACGTCCGCGAAACGCTTCTCGAGGCCCTCCAGCAGCCGCGCGTACGCGTCCATGGACGCGGCGGCCGCCTCGGTGAACAGGGAGTGCAGCTCGGGGTCGGTGGCGATCACCTCGGGCTCGACGACGGCCGCATCGTGCTCGGGGACGTAGCGCTGGGAGAGCTGGCTGTAGGAGAAGTGCCGGTGCCGGACGAGCTCGTGGGTCAGGCTCCGGGAGACACCGGTGATGTACAGCGAGACCGTTCCGTGCTCGAGCACCGACAGGTGGCCGACGTCGAGGATGTGCCGCAGGTAGCCGGCGTTCGTCGCCGTCGCCGGGTTCGGCTTGTTCCAGCTCTGGTAGCAGGCGCGACCGGCGAACTCCGCGAGTGCCTGGCCGCCCTCGGCGTCGGTGCTCCACGGGACGTCGTCCGGCGGGAGGAACTCCGTTCGGGCTATGACCTGGACCTTCATCCGGGCCGCCGCGGGGCCGGGGCTCGGCTCGTCGAGCTGCTCCGACCCGGCGGTCTCGTCGATCTCGTCAGGCACTCCGACCTCCACCACAGCGACCTCCACCGTCTCCACTCGTGGACGTCCGCGCAGCCGGACCGTGTTCACGCCAGCCGTGTTCACGCGCCGGACCGCGCCCGTGCGGCCAGACCGTGCTCACGCACCGATCGCCTGCGCGCAGCCGCGGCGTGCGCACTCAGCCGGAGCGTGAGCACGCGGTCGGCGACGTCCAAACCGCTCGGCGCGGGACTCGAGCGGCTGCGCCCCACGGTATCGGCTCCACCCACGCCATCCGGAAGCAGCATCGACGGAGCCACGACGAGAAACCAACCCGCGCCCGCCGACCGGCATCGGCATGCACCGGACCGGTTACGTTCGAACCGCCCAACCGGCCCGTGTCGTCACCCACTTACCCGTCCGGTGACCCGTCCGGAACACAGCGGTGGCACTGGCGACGCACCGTGGTACACCGGATGTGGGCGCCTCGCCACAGTCGGCGAGGGGTCCGGTGCCCGCCCGAGTGGCGCGGTCCGGCCGGGGGTCTCCGCCCCCGTCAGCTCCCGGCCGGTCCCGCGCCGCGGCGGGCACCGTGTCTCCCACGCGGCCGCGACTGCCGACCGGCCCGTCTCCCGCGCCGCCGGCCGACGGCGCGGCCGCGTGGCGCTCGGCGCCTACCGTGAATCGCGCGGGGCCGTGCGGTGCCGTGTCGGCCGTGCGGTGCCGTGTCGGCCGTCAGCCCGCGGGTCTCCACGCCGTCGGGTCGGCCGGGCCCTGGTCGCCGGTGGCCATGTCCTTCACCTCGTGCGGGCGGTCGTCGGCGAACGGCGGGAACCAGACGTGCCCGATGCCCTTGCGTGAGGCGTACCTGATCTGCTTCGCCAGCTTGTCGGCCTGGTGGTAGGTCTCCACGTTGAGACCGCGGCCGCGCAGCAGCCGGGCGGTCGCCAGCGCCTCGGCGCGGCGCTCGTCGCTCGGGATCACCATGAGCACCTGGGCCGGGCTGGACGGACCCGCGCCGATGAGGCCGTCCGCGACGAGCTTGGCGAAGATCCGGGTGAGACCGATCGAGATCCCGACACCGGGGAGGTTGCGCCGGATGAAGGTGCCCGCGAGGTCGTCGTACCGGCCACCGGAGCAGATGCTGCCGTACCCGGGCGCATCGACGAACTTGGCCTCGTAGACGGTGCCGGTGTAGTAGTCCAGGCCGCGGGCGATCGACAGGTCGGCCACGACGGCGCCCGCCGGCAGGTCGGCCAGGTCGTCCAGCACCCGGGCCAGCTCCTCGAGCCCTTCCGTCAGGAGCTCGGATTTGACCCCGAGCCGGCCGATCTCGTCGATGACCCCGGCGTCGGAGCCCCGGACCTGGGCCAGGTCGAGGCAGGCGCGCGCCTGCTCGGCCGTGAGCCCGACCGGCCCCGTCAGCAGCGCCTCGACCCCCCGCGCGCCGATCTTGTCGATCTTGTCCGCGGCGCGGATGACGGCGAGCGGGTCACCGATACCGAGCCCCTCGTAGAACCCCTGCAGGATCTTGCGGTTGTTGATGTTCAACGTCCAGGACGGGACGGCGAGCGTCGTGAGGACCTCGTGCACGATCCGGGGCAGCTCGGCGTCGAAGTGCAGCGGGACGTTGTCGACGTTGATGACGTCGATGTCACACTGAGTGAACTCTCGGAACCGGCCCTCCTGCGGCCGCTCGCCCCGCCACACCCGCTGGATCTGGTAGCGCTTGAACGGGAAGACCAGGTCGTTGAAGTGGGCGGCGACGTACCGGGCGAACGGCACGGTCAGGTCGAAGTGCAGGCCGAGGCGCGCGCTGTCGTCGTCGTCCTCCGCCTGCAGGCGGCGCAGGGTGTAGACCTCCTGCGACGTCTCGCCCTTGGCCATCAGGGCCTCGAGGGCCTCCACCGACGGGGTCTCCACGGAGCAGAACCCGTACCGCTCGAAGGTGGCACGGATGGTGTCGAGCCAGCGGAGCTCGACCATCCGGACGTCGGGAAGCCACTCGGGGAACCCGCTGACCGGGGTGGGACGGACTATCGGTGCGTCGGCCATGGCCGGGACAAACTCCTCGTTCTCGACACTGTTGCGTGCGCGCGCCTGGGCGAGGCGCACTCATCGGACCCTGAGAGCGCGGCGATCACCGATGTCGAGACAGGAGAAGCACGATCGAAACCATACAACGCCGCCCGCGGGTCCCTCCGGACGGCGAGTGGTGCAGCCACCGGGTCGCACCGGCCGGTCTGGCTCCGGCGCTCCCCCGGTGGCCGCGTGACCTCTATGTGGTCCTCTCGGGCCCCTGGTTGCTCCCGGCGACGCCCGCGGCCGCCGCCCCGGCGCCCCCGTGCGGCTCCGGGCCGACCACCGTCAGCCCACCGGCGGGATCGACCAGGCACCGCCCGGCCGCCGTGCCCGCGACGACCAGCTCACCGCGGACCCGCACGCACGCGAAGAGCGCGACATGCAGTGGACGGACGGCCGGCAGCAGGAAGCCACCGTCGATGTCATAGCGGGTGTTGGTCACCTTGCGTGTGGTGGAGCCGAGCTCCTGCGCGCCCGCCGGAGGCAGGTCCGCCCGCGCCGTGACCATCATCTCCGTGCAGCCGACCGGCCAGGTCCAGCACAGACGCCCGTCGACCATCCGCAGGTCGGGCACGGGCCCCACGTCGTCGGCCGCGGTGTGCGGCCCCGGCGGCGGCACCACGAACAACGGCAGCCCGGACGGCGGCCCGGCCTCGACGCGCGCAGCGGATTCGGCGTGCGCCCCGGGCTCGACGCGCCGCCCAGGCTCGACGTGCCCGCCGGATTCAGCGTGTGCCCCGGATGTGGCAGCCGCGGGTTCCGGCCGCGTGGCGGCGTCCCGCGCAGGCTCCGGCGCTCGGGCCGGCCCGGTACCCGGAGCGGTCGCGGGGCCGGGGACGGGCGTGGCAATGGGAACGGGCGTGGGAGTGGGAGTGGGAACGAGGGTGGGAGTCGGGCTCGGCCAGCGGGCCGGGCGCGACCAGGCGCCGTCGATCCCGGCGATCACCTCGTACTCGGGGATCGACGCGCCGCGGAAGACACCGCCGTCCTCGATGGTGGTGGCCGAGGTGACCCCGACCGCGCGCGAGTTGCCGTCCGCGGTGATCCGGCGGATCCGGTAGCGGGCCTCGCCGGGGGTGGTCGTCGGCCGCCAGCTGATCACCACGGAGGCGCCGTCCCACCGGGCGGCCACGCCGCTCGGCGGTTCGACGACGCGCTCGGCCTCCGCGGTCCGGCCGGCCTCGACCCGCTGCCCGGACGGCTGACCCGCCGGTTGTCCGGCCGGCGGCCTGCCCGGCCGGTTGGAAGCCGGGAGCGGATCGGCACCGGATCCCACCGCTGCTGCCGCGTCCGAGGCCGCCGTCGCGGTCGACGCCGAGGCCGAGGGCGAGGGCTGCGGCTGCGGCTGCGGCTGATGGGCGCCGGATGAGGAGGTCCCCGCCAGCTCCTGTGCCTCGTCGTGGTCCGCGGCGAGGGCCAGGGCTTCGCGGGCGAGCCGGATCCGTTCCGGGCCGGACTGCGCCCGGGCCCGCCGGACGAGGTCATCCGCCCGGGCGCACCGAGCCTGGGCCGCCGCGCGCACCTCGTCGAGGACGCGTCCGTCGGGGCCCGGCACGTCCGCGCCGAGGCGGGCCAGCTCGTCGGCGAGACGGACCACCGCGTGCTGGCGGTTGGCGGCGAGCTCCGCGACGATCGCGCGCCAACGCTCGCCGGCCGCCCGGATGGCGCGCTCCACCTCGTCGCCGACCGCCCGGATCGGGGGCAATGTCTCCCCGGCGATCTCACGGGCGCGGGTGATCTCGTCGCTGGCGGCGATCGGGCGGCCGGCACGCAGCGCGGCCCGCGCCCGGGAGAGCGCGCTCTGCCAGTCGGCGGCACGCACCGGCTCAGGACGCACCGGCACCGGGTTGACCGGCGACGGGCCGCCCCGACCACCGCTCCCCCGACCACCGCTTCCCGGACCGTCGCTCCCCGGACCGTCGCCCGCGTCCCCGTCGAAGGCCGCGCCCGTGGACGGCCCACCGGCGGGCGAGCCGGCCCCCGACCGCGGGGTGCGCGCCACGACCGGGGCGTCCACGCCGTGCTCGCGGGCGAGGTCGGCGACGACCGCGCGCGCCCGGCCGGGGTCGAGGCCCTCCGTCTCGGCCGCCGCGACAAGCTCGGCGGCGGCCGAGGGCAGCAGGCGGTCCTCGATGAGCACGGCGGTGGCGACCCGCGGGCGCAGCACAATCTTCACGGGTTCGACCAGCGCGTCCAGATACGCCTCGGGGTCGCCGTCGACGAGCAGGGCCCGCACGGCGGTCAGCAGGTCGTCCAGCAGGGCCCGCCGCCGGTCCGGCCGGCGCTCGCGGTTGCGGGCGGCAGCGGCGTCGCGGACGGCCCTGATCTCCTCCCGGCTGGCGCCCGGCGCGATCCCCAGCAGGTCGAACAGGCTCCGCGGCGGGGTCACGCCCGCGATCCGGCCAAGCTCGTCGAGGTCGGCTCGCACCTGGCGTATCACCTCGGCCGGGACGGGCCGGCGCGTCGACGTGGCGTCCGCCCGCTCGGGCGTGCCCGCGGGCAGCACCCGGTACCTGCGGGTGCGCAGCGCGAACGCGGCGTCGTCAACACCGTGCGCGGCGGCGAGGGCGCGCAGCCCGGCCAGCTTGTCCTCGGGGAGGCCGCCGAACCGGCTGACCAGCCGGCGGACGGCGGCGTCGAGCTCGGCGAAGCGCTCACCGTCGCGAGCCTCGCGCGCGGCGCCGACCCGGGCGGCGAGCTCGGCGCGGGAGGCGGCGGTGGCCAGCGCCGCGGACAGCTCGTCGTGCAGGCCCAGCAACGCGATGATCACACCCCGGTAGCGGGGATGGTCCCGGCTGCGCTGCCAGAACGCCCAGACGGCGTCGACCCGCACCCGGACCTGCTCATCGCTGAGCCGCGGGGCCTCCTCGATCGGGATGTCGTAGAGCTCGAAGGGGTCGCTCTGCTCGGCGCCGCCGCGGGCATGCACGGCCGCGAGCACGCGCCGCCGGTAGTCGTTCGAGTCGAAGGGCAGCACCGTGGACTCCCTTTCCGTGACGCTCTCCGGCCGTTCCGTCCGGCGCCGGCCCCGCCCCTTCAGGGTTGACCGGCGCCACCAGCACAGGGCGGCGGCTACGTCCAGCCGGGCGCGCCGGGCGAGCCGCCCAGCCCGCCGCGGTCGTCCCCGGGCCGGCCCTTGCGCAGCGGGTCCTCCCCGCCGCCCGCCCCGGACGGATCGCCACCGGACGGCCCGCCACCGGACGCCCCGGAGCCGAAAGGCCCCTCACCCCGCTCACGCCGCGCCCGAGCGACCTGCTCCCGTTCGCGGGCGACGTCGGCCTGGCTCAGCGCCGCCGAGGTCTCCACCCGGACGGTCAGCGGCCGGTCGGCGAGCCCCTCGTGTCGTGCCGTCACCTCGAGGATGCCGTCAAAGCCCATCCGGAACATGATTTCAATCTGGGTTCCGGCGGGATAGCCCGGTGGGATTCCGGTGATCTCCGCCTCGGCGATGACCTTGTTGTCCTCGACCCGCGGCGACGCGACCCCGCCGGCCTGCTCCACCACGTAGACAGTCACCGTGTCCTGATCGTCACGTACCGTCCCGAACGGACGGCGGACCGCGACCGGTAGCCGGTCGTTGCGGTGGACCAGGAAGACCGCGCCCTGGTCGCCGAACCGGTTCAGCGCGAGCACACCGAAGCCACGGGAGACCACGTTGACGACCTGGACCTCGACCGTCCGCCGGACCCGCTCGGCGGACAGCCCGAGGGCCTCGGCCAGCCGTCGACACGCGGCATCAAGGTCCGCGGCGGCAGCGGTGTCGACGGCGGCGCCGTCCACGAGCTGGCCGCGGGTGACCAGGTCGGCCGCGACCATCCGCTCCAGCGCCTTCTTCTCACCGTAGATCGCGGCGCCGCGGGCGACGGCGAGATCCGGGTCGGTCAGCTCCACCGGGACGGACAGCTCCGCCCCCAGCCGCCGCGCCACCGCCGGCATCCGCGACGCCCCGCCGACGAGCAGCACCCGGTCGATCCCACGCACCCCGCGCTCCCGGGCCGCGTCGATCGCGGCCCGGGTCAGCGTGACGGTGCGGTCGAGCAGGCCGGCGGTGAGGCGCTCCAGCTCGTCGCGGGTGAGCGTGATGTCCAGCGACCTGCCGCTGTGGCTGACCGTCACCACCGTGGACGTCGCCTCGGTCAGCTCCAGGCGGGCGCGCTCGGCGGCGAGCTGCAGCTCCTGCGCCGCCTCGCCGTCGTCGAGCGGGTCGTCGGCCTCGGGATGGGCCTCGAGGAAGCGGTCGGAGAGGAACAGCACGATCTTCTCGTCCCAGTCGGCCCCGCCGAGCTGGTGATCACCGTCGGTGGCGACGACGGACACCCTGCGGTCGGCCAGCTCGACGATGGTGACGTCGAACGTCCCGCCGCCGAGGTCGTAGACGAGCGCGACCTCCTCGGCGATCGTGCCCGGGCCCGTGAGCGTCCGGCGGCTGCCGACCTCGAAGCGGGCGAATCCGTAGGACAGCGCGGCGGCGGTGGGCTCGTTGATGACGTCCACGACGTTCAGGCCGGCGTACTCGCCGGCGAGCACCGTGGCGCGCCGCTCCTCGTCACCGAAGTAGGCGGGGACGGTGATCACGACGTCCCGGACGGGCTCGCCGGTGGTCAGGCCGGCGTCCGAGACGAGCGCCTTGAGGATCAGCCCGCTCACCGCCGGGGCGGACCAGGCGGCGCCGTGCGTCACGAACCGCCAGTCGCCGTCGCCCATCCGCCGTTTGACCAGGGCGCACACGTCGTCGGGACGGGCTCGCGCCAGGCGGCGCGCGGTCTCGCCGGTGATGTAGTCGTCCTGGCCGACGAACAGGACGACGCTCGGCAGGGTCCGCGACCCGTCCATCAACGGGATGATCTCGGGGTCCCCGGCGCCGGAGACCCGCGCCAGACAACTGAAAGTCGTCCCGAGATCGATGCCGAAGACCGTGCCGGTGTTCGGCCCCGCCCGCCCGCCCGCTTGTCGCACCACACCCGAAACCTATCCATCCGGGTAGTGCCGGACTGCTACCGGACCGGGTGACGGGTTGACGACACCGGTGTCCGGGAGGTGATCAGGCCCGGTTCGGGAGGTGGTCAGCCGAGGTCGAGCAACGTCAGCCGAGGTCGAGCAACGACTCCAGGCCGACCGTCAGCCCCGGGCGGGCAGCCACCTCGCGCACCGCCAGCAGGACCCCGGGCATGAAGGACTCCCGGTCCAGCGAGTCGTGACGGATCGTCAGCGTCTCGCCCGCCCCACCGAGCAGCACCTCCTGGTGGGCGACGAGCCCACCGAGGCGGACGGCGTGCACCGGTACACCCGAAACCCGCGCCCCGCGCGCCCCGTCCAGGGCGGAGGTGGTCGCGTCGGGACCGGCGGCGGGCAGCCCGGCCGAGGCGCGGGCCGCGGCGACCAGCTCGGCGGTGCGCCGCGCCGTGCCGCTCGGGGCGTCGGCCTTGCCCGGGTGGTGCAGTTCGACGATCTCCACCGACTCGAAGTACGGCGCCGCGCGGGCGGCGAACATCATCATCAGGACGGCGGCGATCCCGAAGTTGGGCGCCACCAGTACGCCCACCGACGGCTCGGCGGCGAGCCAGCCGCGCAGCGTCGCGAGGCGGGCGTCGTCGAACCCGGTCGTCCCGACGACCGCGTGGACGCGGTTCTCCACCGCCCACCGCAGGTTGTCCATGACCGCGTCGGGATGGGTGAAGTCGACCACGACGTCGGCCTTCGCCGCCGGCGAGCGGTCGTCGCCGGCGTCGACCTCGGCCACCAGCTCCAGGTCGGGCGCCGCGCGGACGGCGTCGCAGACGGTCGCGCCCATCCGGCCACGGGCTCCGAGCACCCCGACGCCGATCATCCCGTGCCCTCCACGTGTCCGGTACCGCCAGCGGCCGCGCGGGTCACCGCGCTACGGCCGCGCTGAAGTCGTGGTCCTCGAACGGGCCGATGACGCCGAGCGCCCACGGCTGGTCGACCAGCTCGCCGGCGACGGCCCGCACGTCGTCGAGTGTGACGGCCTCGACCCGGGCGAGCACCTCGTCGACGGAGAGCAGCTCGCCGTGGACGAGCTCGCTCTTGCCGAGCCGACTCATCCGCGACCCGGTGTCCTCCAGGTTGAGCACCAGGCCGCCGCGGTTCTGCCCGCGGGCCCGCTCGAGCTCCTCCGCGGTGATGCCGTGCTCGGCGATCCGGTGTACCTGCTCGCGGCAGATCTCCAGCACCTCGTCGGCGCGCCCCGGGGTACAGCCCGCGTAGACGCCGAACAGCCCGGCGTCGGCGAACTGGTTGTCGAAGGAGTACACGGAGTAGGCCAGCCCGCGCTTCTCCCGCACCTCCTGGAACAGCCGCGAGCTCATCCCGCCACCGAGGGCCGTCGACAGCACGCCGAGCGCGTACCGGCGCGGGTCGTGCCGGGACAGGCCGGCCGTGCCGAGCACCACGTGGGCCTGCTCGGTCGGCCGGTTGGTGACGACGATGCCCGGCGGCGGCGGGAACGGGTACTCGCCGCGGCGCACCTCCTGGGGCCGCGCGGGCCCGGTGAGCCGGTCGGCGAACGCGGCCACCACCCGGTCCAGGGCGTGGTCGTGCTCGATGTTGCCGGCGATCGAGACGACCAGCGCGGGCGGGGCGTACCGCTCGCGGTAGTAGTCGAAGACCGTCTCCCGGCCGAGCGCCTCGATGGTGTCGACCGTGCCGAGCACCGGCCGGCCCAGGACGGAGGAGCCGAGGACGGCATCGGCGAAGACGTCGTGCACGACGTCGCCGGGGTCGTCCTCGTGCATGGCGATCTCCTCGAGGATCACGCCCCGCTCGGCCTCGACGTCGTCCGCGGTCACCAGCGAGTTGGCGACCATGTCACAGACGACGTCGATGGCCAGGTCCATGTCCACGTCGAGCACCCGCGCGTAGTAGCAGGTGTACTCCTTGGCGGTGAAGGCGTTGAGATCACCGCCGACGGCCTCGATGGAGGCGCTGATCGACAGGGCGTCCCGGCTCGGGGTGCCCTTGAACAGCAGGTGCTCCAGGTAGTGCGAGCAGCCACCGGTGAGCGGCGTCTCGTCCCGCGAGCCGACGCCCACCCAGATCCCGATCGCCACCGACCGGACCCCGGGGACCTTCTCCGTGACGACCCGCAGGCCGCCCGGCAGCACCGTGCGGCGCACGGCCCCGGCGAGCAGGACCTCGGAACCGGGACCCGCCGCGAGAAGCTCGGCCACCCGGGCCGGGCGCGGGCCGGAGGCGTGCTCCGGCCCGGCCAGGCCCGGGGTGCGGTCGTTCGAGGTGCGACCGTCCGAGGTGCGGTCGTCCGAGGTGGACAGATCCGTCTCCGTCACTGCGCTCCTGTCAGGATCCGGCGCTTACGGTGTCGATGGACTCCGCGCCCGGCGCGAGGCTGATCTTGCCGCGGGCGTCGATCTCGGTGATCTCCACCTGGAGCTTCTGGCCCACCGACAGCACGTCCTCGACCTTCTCGACGCGCTTGCCGCCGGCGAGCTGCTTGAGCTTGCTGACGTGCAGCAGGCCGTCCTTGCCGGGCGTCAGCGAGACGAAGGCGCCGAAGTTCGTGATCTTCACGATGGTACCGAGGTAGCGCTCGCCGACCTCGGGCATCTGCGGGTTCGCGATCGCGTTGATCGCGGAGCGGGCGGTCTCGGCCGCCGGCCCGTCGGCGGCACCGATGTAGATCGTGCCGTCGTCCTCGACGGTGATCTCCGCACCGGAGTCCGCCTGGATCTGGTTGATCATCTTGCCCTTAGGCCCGATGACCTCGCCGATCTTGTCAACGGGGATCTTCACGGAGATGACCCGCGGGGCGTGCGCGGACATCTCGTCCGGCCCGCCGATGGCCTCGGCCATCACCTCGAGGATCGTCAGCCGGGCCGCCCGCGCCTGCTGCAGCGCGCCGGCGAGCACCGACGCCGGGATGCCGTCGAGCTTGGTGTCCAGCTGCAGGGCGGTCACGAACTCCTGCGTGCCGGCGACCTTGAAGTCCATGTCGCCGTAGGCGTCCTCTGCCCCGAGGATGTCGGTCAGGGTGACGAAGGCGTCGCCCTCCCGGATCAGGCCCATCGCGATGCCCGCGACCGGGGCCTTCAGCGGCACACCGGCGTTCAGCAGCGACAGCGTGCTCGCGCAGACCGAGCCCATGCTCGTCGAGCCGTTGGAGCTCAGCGCCTCGGAGACCTGGCGGATCGCGTAGGGGAACTCCTCGCGGCTGGGCAGCACCGGCAGCAGCGCCCGCTCCGCGAGCGCGCCGTGGCCGATCTCGCGCCGCTTCGGCGAGCCCACCCGGCCGGTCTCACCGGTGGAGTACGGCGGGAAGTTGTAGTTGTGCATGTACCGCTTGGTGCGGTCCGGGTTGAGCGTGTCGACGGTCTGCTCCATCCGGAGCATCGCCAGCGTCGTGACGCCGAGGATCTGCGTCTCGCCCCGCTCGAACAGCGCCGAGCCGTGCACCCGCGGGATGTAGTCGACCTCGGCCGACAGCTCGCGGATCTCGGTCGTGGAGCGGCCGTCGATGCGCACGCCGTCGGTGACGATGCGCGAGCGGACCAGCTTCTTGGTCAGCGCGCGGTAGGCCGGGCCGATCTCCTTGTCGCGGCCCTCGAACTGGCCGGACACCTTCTCCACGGCCAGCGCCCGGACCCGCTCCAGCTCGGTCTCGCGCTCGGCCTTGCCGGCGATGCGCAGCGCCGCCGCCAGCTCCTCGCCGACCGCGGCCGTCAGGGTCTCCAGCACGTCGTCGTGGTAGTCGACGAACAGCGGGAACTCACGCACCGGCTTCGCCGCGCCCGCGGCCAGCTCGCTCTGCGCCCGGCACAGCTCGCGGATGGCCGGCTTGGCGGCCTCCAGCCCCGCGGCGACGACCTCCTCGGTCGGTGCCGGCGCGCCCCCGGCGACCAGGGCCACCGTGCCCGGCGTCGCCTCCGCCTCGACCATCATGATCGCGACGTCGGAGCCGTCCTCGAGAACGCGGCCGGCCACGACCATGTCGAAAGTCGCCCGCTCCAGCTCGCTGTGCGTCGGGAAGGCGATCCAGTCGCCGTCGACGTAGCCGACCCGGGTGGCGCCGATCGGCCCGCTGAAGGGCAGCCCGGCCAGCATCGTCGACGCGCTCGCCGCGTTGATCGCGACCACGTCGTACAGGGTGTCGGGGTCGAGGGCGAGCACGGTCGCCACGACCTGGATCTCGTTGCGCAGCCCCTTGGTGAACGACGGCCGCAGCGGCCGGTCGATGAGCCGGCAGGTGAGGATCGCGTCCTCACTGGGGCGGCCCTCGCGGCGGAAGAACGAGCCGGGGATGCGCCCGGCCGCGTACATCCGCTCCTCGACGTCCACCGTCAGGGGGAAGAAGTCCAGCTGCTCCTTCGGCGAGCGGCTGACCGTCGTCGCCGAGAGGACCATCGTGTCGCCCAGGTGGGCGACGACCGCGCCAGCGGCCTGCCGGGCCAGCCGACCGGTCTCGAAACGGACCGTACGGGCCCCGGCCGGGGTCGTGATGACGGCCTCTGCCGCCTGTGTCGAGTCGTCCACTCGATACTCCATCCTCATCGTGGGCCGTGCCCGCGCCATGGAGGATGCCGGTGCTCAGTCGAAGTCTCCGGGGCGGCGCCGACGGCGCTCGTTCCGGCGGCCACGACCGAGGACCGGCGGCTCATGCCGCGCGGACCCGGCTGGGTCCTGCCGACCGCCGGCGGCCCTTGGCCGCCGACGGCCCGGCACACCGGTATCTACCCCCGATGTGCCGAGGGAGCGCCACCGGGGCGCTCCCTCTCCTGACTATCGACGCAGACCGAGTCGCTCGATCAGTGCGCGGTAACGGTTGATGTCCGTCTTCGCCAGGTAGTTCAGCAACCGCCGGCGGCGCCCGACGAGCAGGAGCAGCCCGCGCCGGCTGTGGTGGTCGTGCTTGTGGACCTTCAGGTGCTCCGTCAGGTCACTGATGCGACGGGTCAGCATCGCGACCTGCACCTCGGGCGAACCGGTGTCCCGGTCGACCGTGGCGTAGTCCGACATGATCTTCTGCTTGACGTCGCCAGAGAGCGGCACGCTCCACCTCGTTCCTCATCCGGGACGGCGCGCGCTCGGGGTCTGCATCACCCGAGCCTCCTGCCGGTGTACGCCGTCGGCCGTGGCTCCACCGCCGGCGACCGCCCGGGAACATCGACCTTCGCCGAATCTCCCGACCACCGCCGAGCCTCAGCGACCACTGAGCGTCAACACCTGCGCACGAGCGTCAACACCTGCGAACATCAGCAACCGCCACGAGCCAACCACCGGCACGCCGTCACCGGACACACCGCTCCCGCTTGAAGGGGAAGCTTATCAACCCCGGGAGACCCGCCCCGGCACCGACCGTCGGCACCCCCGGCGCGGACGCGCTGTGTCAGACGGGGAGCGTGGCCGCGCGGGTGGCGTCGACGTCCCGCGCCATCTGCAGGACGAGCTCGTCGACCGAGTCGAAGCGCAGCGTCGGGCGCAGCCGGTGGGTGAACTCGTAGACCATGTACTCGCCGTAGAGGTCGCCGTCGAAGTCGAGCAGGAACGCCTCGACCCGGCGGTCACGGCCCTCGAAGGTCGGGTTGGTGCCGATCGAGATCGCGGCCGCCCGCCGCTGGCCGGACCACCGTGCGAAGCCCGCGTACACCCCGTCGCCGGGAACCGCCGCCCACGGCGTGCACTGCAGGTTCGCCGTCGGGTAGCCGATCAGCCGGCCACGCGCGTCCCCGTGCACCACCACGCCCTCGACCCGGTGCGGCCGGCCGAGGGCCGCCGCGGCGCCCTCGACGTCGCCGTCGGCCACCCGCCGGCGGATCGCCGTCGAGGAGAGCACCTGCTCGTCCGCGTGGACGAGGCCGATCCCCTCCACGGTGAAGCCCTCGGAACGGCCGCCGCGGGCCAGCGTCTCCACGTTCCCCGCGGCGCGGTGGCCGTAGGTGAAGTTCTCCCCCACGACCACGCCGGTCGCGCGCAGCTGCCCGGCGACGATCTCGTGGACGAAGTCCTCGGCGGTCATCCGGCTGAAGTCGAGGGTGAACGGGGCGACGCACAGCGCGTCGACGCCGACGCCCTCGAGCAGCTCGGCCTTGTGTCGCAGGGTCGTCAGCAGCGCGGGATGGGTGCCGGGGCGCAGCACCTCCGCCGGGTGCGGGTCGAACGTCACCACGGCCGCCTGCTGCCCGCGCTCGCGCGCCAGCTCCACCGCCCGGCCGATGATCCGCCGGTGCCCGAGGTGGACGCCGTCGAAGAAGCCGATGGTGACGATTCCTCCCGGCCAGTCGTCCGGGGTGTTCTCCACTCCGCGCCAACGTCGCACCTGCCGAAGCCTAGGGCATCACGAGTCGATCTACGATCGCGATCCGGGCGGCCACGGCGGACGGCCGGTCCGGGCGCCGGCGACGGACCCGCGCCCGATGCGCACGCCGGGTGGACGCGCCGGGTCCGCACACCGACGGAACACCAGGTGAGCGCGGGTGACAGCGCAGGCGGGGCGCTACGCGGGCGCGAAGACGACGATCGGGCGGGCCGTGCCGTCCCGTTCCTCGAACAGCGCGAGGAGCGCTCCGTCCGGCCCGAACACGCCGTACGGCCCCGGGCTGCCGAGCATGGGCAGCCGCCGCCCGTAGGCGACGTCCCGGGCCTGCTCCCCGTCCACGTCGCGGCGCGGGAAGGTCGCCGCCACCGCGGCCCCCAGCGGCACGACGGCCGCGTTCGCGGCCTCGGCGAGCGCGTCGAGGGTCACCGCCTCGGCCAGCCCGAACGGCCCGACCTCGGTGCGCCGCAGCGCGGTGAGGTGGGCGCCGCAGCCCAGCGCGGCCCCCAGATCCCGGGCGAGCGCGCGGATGTACGTCCCGCTCGAGCAGGCGACGACGACGTCCAGGTCGGTCTCGCCGCGCCGGGCGAGCAGCTCGAACCGGCTGACGGTGACCCGCCGCGGCGCGAGCGTCACCTCCTCGCCGGCCCGGACCCGGTCGTAGGCCCGCACCCCGGCGACCTTCACCGCGCTGACACTGGACGGGACCTGGTCGATCTCCCCGGTCAGCTCCGCCATCGCCGCTGCGAGCGGGCCGGCGCCGACATCGACCGGGCGGTCCGCCACCGGGTCGCCCTCGGCGTCGTCCGTCGTGGTGGTGCGGCCGAGCCGGATCGTGGCCTCGTACACCTTGGCGGTCAGCGCCAGCCGGCCGAGCAGGCGGGTTCCTCGGCCGACGCCGAGCACGAGCACACCGGTCGCCATCGGGTCCAGGGTGCCGGCGTGGCCGATGCGGCGGGTGCCCAGCAGGCGCCGGGACCGCGCGACGACGTCGTGTGACGTCCAGCCGGCGGGCTTGTCCACGACGACGAGGCCGTCGACGGCCGCGGGACGCTCGGCCGCCGTGGGACGTTCAGAAGAAGGCACGGGAGGGATCACCCGGCGAGGCGGGGAGCGCGGGTGAGCTCCTCGCGGAAGACACGCATCACGGTCTCCAGCGGCGCCGACGACGAGATGCCGGCCGCGAAGCGGTGCCCGCCGCCACCGAGCGCGGTGCAGACCGCTCCGACGTCCACCGCCCCCTTGGAGCGGACCGACATCTTCCAGACGTCGCCGTCCTGCTTGCAGACGACGGCGACCTCGGCCTCGGACACCGTGCGGACGGTGTCGATGACCGCCTCGATCTCGTCGTAGCCGATGCCCGCCACCCGCAGGTCGGCCTCGGTGCACCAGGTCCAGATGAGGTCGAACTCGGGTTCGAGGCGGGCGCGTTCCAGCGCCTGCCCGAGCAGCTTGAGGTAGCCGAAACGGTGCGTGTCCCACAGGGTCCGGCCGATCAGGTCGTGCCGGATGCCGGTCGCCAGCAGGCGGGCGGCCAGCTCGTGGACGGCCGGTGTCGTGGCGGCGAACCGGAACGAGCCGGTGTCGGTGACCAGCCCGGTGTAGACCGCGGCGGCGATGTCCTGGTCGAGCTCGACACCGAGCGCGTCGATGATGCGCACCACCATGACGCTGGTGGACGCCGCTTCGATGTCGACGACGTTGATGTCGCCGAACAGGGTGTTCGAGGCGTGGTGATCGACGACGATGCAGCGCGGCACCGCGAGTCGGCGGGCCAGGCAGCCCAGGCGCTCCTCGCTGCCCGCGTCCAGGGTCACCACCAGCTCCGGGCTGTCCCCGAGGTCACCGGGCGCGACGAGCAGGTCCTGGCCCGGCAGGAAGCGCAGCGTCCGGGGCACGACGAACGGGTCGGCATCGAACGAGACCCGCGGGGACGCGCCGAGGCGGCGCAGCGCCAGCCCGAGCGCGATCGCCGACCCGAGGCTGTCGCCGTCCGGGTTGACGTGCGCGAGCAGGAGGATCCCCCCGCCCGAGTCGACCGCGCCGCGCAGCGCCCGCACAGCCTCGGCCAGGCTCTCGGCGGCGTGCCGCGACGCGAGCTGGACCGCGGTGGGCGCCGAGGCGCCGCCCGACCCTCCGGCTGAAGCCGGGCGACCGGCGGACTCCGTGCCCGTGGACATGACCGTCATGACGCCGACTCCTGCCGGGCGACTGTGGTGTCCCCACCGGCCTGCGGTCCGTCACCGCCGAACCCGTCACCGAATCCGTCAGTGAGACCGTCGCCGGGCCCGGCATCCGCCAGGGCGTCGAGCGGGTCGCCGTCCAGCGGGTCGCCGTCGAGCTCGTCGGCGTCCCGGGGGCGCCGGTAGGGATCGGGCTCGCCGGCGGGCGTCGCGTCCTGGCGCACCCGGGCGAGCTCCTCGTCGCGCCGGCGGGCGACGTCGAGCAGGTCCTCCAGGTGCCGCGCGTCGTCCGGCAGCCGGTCGTGCACGAACGTCAACGTCGGGGTGACCTTGATCCCGGTCGCCCGGCCCACCTGGCTGCGCAGCATGCCCTTGGCGGACTCCAGCGCGGCGGCGGACGCCTGCCGTGCCACGTCGTCGCCGTAGACCGTGTAGAAGACCGTCGCGTCCATCAGGTCCGGGGTGACCCGCGCGTCGGTGATCGTCACCATCCCCAGCCGGGGGTCCTTCACACCGCGTTCCAGCGTGGACGCGACGACCTCACGGATCCGCACCGCCAACCGGCGCGCACGAGCCGGATCAGCCACCGTCCACCTCCCTCGTCGCCCGGTCGACCCGGGTGGCGGACACCACGGTGCCCGGCCGAACCGGTCGACACCTCACTGTTTCTGCCCTTGCTGTTGTCCCTGCTCGGTGCCCCTGCACCATGCCCCTGGCCCGCGTGCCGGGCACCCTTGTTCCGTGTACCCCGCGGGAGCGGCGATGCGCCCGCGACGCGAGCCGGCCGGGCTGAGCAGCTCGGGGCTGCGCGGCCCGGCGGTCCTGGGTCACGCACACCGGACACCGATCCGCCAATTACGGCAAAATCACCTCAGGACGGGCCATGTCGTCGGCGTCGTCCTCGGAGAGGTACCGTACTCGCGCCGAGAGGATCTCCAACTCCGGCCGCCGCGCGACGAGCTCCTCGCACGCGCCGAGGACCTCCGCGCAGTGCGCGCGGTCCGCGGCGACCACCGCGACCCCGATCTCCACGCGGCGGTGCAGGTCCAGGCCGCCGGTCTCCGCGGCGCTGACCGCGAACCGCCGGCGCAGCTCGGCGACCACCGGCCGGACGACCGACCGCTTCTCCTTCAGGGAATGGATATCCCCGAGGAGGATGTCCAGCGTCAGGCTCCCGATCCACATGATCGTCTCCCGCCAGGGCGCCCGGCGCACCGGGGCCGGCCGGAATGGTCATCCGGCCGGCCCCAGGCGTTTCGGGGTCAGGTGCGGGGAACCTCCCGCTGCTCGAAGGTCTCGATCACGTCATCGACCTTGATGTCGTTGAACGAGCCGAGCCCGATACCGCACTCGTAGCCCTCGCGGACCTCGGTCGCGTCGTCCTTGAACCGCTTGAGCGACTCGACGGTGAGGTTGTCCGCGACCACGACGCCGTCCCGGATGAGGCGGGCCTTGGTGTTGCGGCGGATGATGCCGGACCGGACCAGCGAACCGGCGACGTTGCCCACCCGCGGTACGCGGAAGACCTCGCGCACCTCGGCGGTGCCGAGCTGCGCCTCCTCGTACACCGGCTTGAGCATGCCCTTGAGGGCGTTCTCGATGTCCTCGATGGCCTGGTAGATCACCGAGTAGTAGCGGACCTCGACGCCCTCGCGGTCGGCCAGCTCCGTCGCCTTGCCCTGCGGCCGGACGTTGAAGCCGATGATGACCGCGTCGGAGGCCGACGCCAGCATGACGTTGGTCTCGGTGATCGCGCCGACACCGCGGTCGATGATCCGAAGACCCACCTCGTCGCCCACGTCGATCTTGAGCAGGGCGTCCTCGAGAGCCTCCACCGAACCGGAGACGTCGCCCTTGAGGATGAGGTTGAGCTGGGTCTTCTCGCCCTCCTTCATCCGCTCGAGGATCGTCTCGAGCGTCGGGCGGCCACGGCTCAGCGCCAGCTCGGCGTTGCGCTCGCGGGCCTGTCGGCGCTCGGCGATCTGGCGGGCGACCCGGTCCTCCGGCACAACCAGGAAGTTGTCGCCGGCGTCGGGGACGCTGGTGAAACCGAGGACCTGCACCGGCCGCGCCGGCCCCGCCTCGGACACCTGGGCGCCGTTCTCGTCGAGCATCGCCCGGACGCGGCCGAAGGCCTCGCCGGCGACGACCGAGTCACCGATACGCAGCGTGCCACGCTGGACGAGCACCGTGGCCACCGGGCCGCGACCGCGGTCGAGACGACCTTCGATCGCGACGCCCTGAGCCTCGGTACCGGTCGGGGCGCGCAGGTCGAGCGAGGCGTCGGCGGTCAGGATGACCGCCTCCGTCAGCTCGTCGATGCCCGTCCGGTTGCGGGCCGAGACGTCGACGAACATCGTGTCGCCGCCGTACTCCTCCGCGACCAGGCCGTACTCGGTGAGCTGGCCGCGAACCTTCGCCGGGTCCGCGCCCTCCTTGTCGACCTTGTTCACCGCCACCACGATCGGCACGTTGGCCGCCTGCGCGTGGTTCAGCGCCTCGATCGTCTGCGGCTTCACACCGTCGTCGGCGGCCACCACCAGGACCACGATGTCCGTCACCTGCGCACCACGGGCACGCATCGCGGTGAAGGTCTCGTGGCCCGGGGTGTCGATGAAGGTGATCGGGCGCTCGGTCCCGTCCACCACCGCGCGAACCTGGTAGGCGCCGATGTGCTGGGTGATGCCACCGGCCTCGCCGCCGACGACGTCCGTGGACCGGATCGCGTCGAGCAGCTTCGTCTTGCCGTGGTCGACGTGACCCATGACGGTCACCACCGGCGGACGGGCCGACAGCTCGACGTCGTCGGCGTAGTCGCCGCCGAAGGACAGGTCGAAGCTCTCCAGCAGCTCCTTGTCCTCGTCCTCGGGGCTGACGATCTGGACCTCGTAGCCCAGGGTCACACCGAGCAGCTGCAGGGTCTCGTCCGTGCAGGACTGCGTCGCCGTGACCATCTCGCCGAGCTGGGTGAAGACCACCTGGACGAGGGCACCGGGGTTCGCGTCGATCTTGTCCGCGAAGTCGGCGAGCGACGCGCCACGCGGCAGCCGGATCGCCTGCCCGTTACCGCGCGGGACCATCGCCCCCATGCGCGGCGCCTCGAGCCCGCTCTCCCATTCCTGCCGCTTCGCGCGCTTGGACTTGCGCTGCCGGCCGGGACGCCCACGGCCACCAGGACCGAAGGCACCCGCCGTCGTCCCGCCGCGACCACGGCCACCGGCGGCCGGACGACCGCCGCCACCGGGACCGCCGCCACCGGGACGACCCGGAGCGCCACCGCCGCCACCGGGACGGCCGGGGGCTCCCCCACGGGGAGCGAACCCACCGCCACCGGGACGCGGGCCACCGCCACCGCCACCGGGACGGCCGGGGCCGCCACCGCCACCGGGACGGCCCGGGGCGCCACCTGCCGGACGGGGCTGGAACATGTTCGAGTTCGGCCGCGGGCCACCGGAGCCACCAGGACGCGGGGGCATCTGGCCCGGGGTCGGCCGGGGACCGCCGGAGCCGCCCGGACGCGGGGGCATCTGCCCCGGCGACGGACGCTGGCCACCGGGCCCACCCGGACGCGGACCGCCCGGACGCGGACCGCCCGGACGCGGCGCGCCGGGACGCGGCGGTGCCGAGGGGGAACCACCCTGACCGGACGCGGCACGCGGGCCGGCCGCCGGGGAGGTGTAGGGGTTGTTACCGGGCGCGGCCGGCCGCGGGCCGGGCCGGGGCCCGGGACGCGGGCCGCCGCCGGGGCCACCAGGACCAGCGGGGCCGCCGGTACGCGGACGACCCGGCGCGGCGGGACCCGGACGCGGGCCACCGGGAGCCGGCCGCTGCGGTGCGGCCGGCGGCGTGGCGGCCGTCGGGGCCGAGGTGACCGGAGCCGGGGCGGGAGCCGAGGGTGCCGGGGCCGGCGCCACGGGCGGCGCGGCGGATGCCGCGGCCGCGGCGGGGCGCGGAGCCTGCGACGGCTGCGGCGCCACCGGCTGGGACTGGGGCGGCTGGGACTGAGCCGGCTGGGACTGGGGCGCGGCCGTCGGGGTGGACGGGCGCGATGCCCCGGGCAGCGGGGCCGGACCGGGGCGACCGGGAACCGGACGGCCACCAGGGCCGGGCCGGGGACCGGTGCCGGAACCTGGGCCGGGACGGCCGATGGCGGGCCCCGGACGGGGCGGCGGCATCGGTCGCGCGCCGTTGCCCGGACGACCGCCGGGACGCGAGGACGGAGCGGAGCCTTCCGCGGGGAAGGCCTCCTTCAGTTTCCGAACCACGGGTGCCTCGACTGTGGACGAGGCGGACTTCACGAACTCACCGAGATCCTTGAGCTTGGCGAGCACGGTCTTGCTGTCGACGCCGAGCTCCTTCGCAAGCTCGTGTACGCGGGCCTTTCCTGCCACGGTGCTCCTTCTTTCGGCCCGCGGTCCGTGCCCGCGTGACCTCGTTACCTGCCGGTCGTGATCATGGCTGCGTTCTCACTGCGCGGTCATCGCTGTCTCGACCTGCTTCCGTGTCGACGTCGATCTGGCGTCGCCTGCCGGCGCGGCCACCCGGGACCGATCTCTCGGCCCTGGCCGCCGCTCCGCTGTCCCACCGGCCCCCGCGTCAGGACACGCGGGCCGTACCACTGTTCTACATGCACACGTTGCGCGTGCGCTGTTCCAGGTGCGCTCTGACCTGCTTCAGCCCGAGCGGCCCCGCAACCCTGAGCGCCCGCGGGAACGCCTTGCGGCGCTCCGCGAGATCGACGCAAGCCGGATCGGGGTGCACATGGGCGCCCCGGCCAGGCATCCGACGGCGAACGTCCGGAAGGAGCTCCCCGCCGATTACGACGATACGCAACAGGCTCGACCGCGCCGCCCGGGTTCGACAACCGACACAGGTACGAATCGGTCCAGAGTCCCGGAGAGAACCCCGCTCGGCGTTCGAACGTGGTGCTCGGTCGGGGGTCACTCGAGGACTCGGGTCTGCAGGACGACTGAGCTCTGCAGGACCACTGGACCCTCCAGGACCACTGGACCCTGCAAATCGACCCGGCAAAACGACTCGGCTCTGCATGGCAGTCGGCTCCGCACGGCGCGCCACATCAAGTCTATCCCGTTGCGCCCCGAGAGTGGCCGCCCGTCGCGGAGGACCTCCGGGGCCCGGTCCCCGTCCCCGGACGACGGGGGGCCTCCCCGGCCGGCCGCTCCGCGCGCGGCTCGCTACCCTCGGTGTCGGAGTGGATGTCGATCCGCCATCCGGTGAGCCGGGCGGCCAGCCGGGCGTTCTGCCCCTCCCGGCCGATCGCGAGCGAGAGCTGGTAGTCGGGAACGACCACCCGCGCCGAACGGCTCGCCAGGTCGGTGACCTCCACCCGGGACACCCTGGCCGGCGAGAGCGCGCTGCCCACGAAGGACGCGGGATCCGCCGACCAGTCGACAATGTCGATCTTCTCTCCGTGCAGCTCCGCCATCACGGCACGCACCCGGCTGCCCATCGGGCCGATGCAGGCGCCCTTCGGGTTCACCCCGGCCGCCTTCGAACGCACCGCGATCTTCGTGCGGTGACCGGCCTCGCGGGCGATCGCGGCGAGCTCGACCGTGCCGTCGGCGACCTCGGGCACCTCCAACCGGAACAGGCCCTTCACCAGCTCTGGATGGGTCCGCGAGAGGGTGACCGTCGGGCCGTGCATCCCGCGGGCCACGTGCACCACGTAGCACTTGATCCGGTCACCGTGCTCCAGGCGCTCGCCGGGAACCTGCTCGGCCGGGGGCAGCACGCCCTCCACCGTGCCGAGATCGACCAGCACGACGCGGGAACCGGCCCGCTGCTCGTGATGCTGGACCACGCCCGAGACCACCTCGTGCTCGCGGTCGGCGTACTGGCCGTAGGTGACCTCCTGCTGGGCCTCGCGCAGGCGCTGCATGATGACCTGCTTGGCGGTCATCGTGGCGATCCGACCGAAGTCCGCCGGGGTGTCGTCCCACTCGCGGGACGTCCCGTCCGGGCCGCTCTCCCGCGCGAAGACCGCGACCTCGCCGCTGGTCCGGTCGATCACCACCCGAGCGTCGTCGGCGGATCCGGTGGTGTGCTTGTAGGCGGTCAACAACGCGGTCTCGATCGCCTCGACGAGCGTGTCGAAGGCGATCTCCTTCTCGCGCTCGATTCCCCGCAGCGCAGCGACGTCGAGCTTCACCGGTTCATCTCCTTGCCGGGCCGGCCGATCAGGCCCGCTTCCGTGTCCACGGCACCATGATCTTCCACTACCTCGTCCGCCGCCGACGCGGCGGGGGCGCCACCGCCGGCGGCGCCGTACTCGTCCTCAGGACCGTCCTCATCGTCCTCGTCCTCGTCCTCGAGACCCTCGTCGTCCTCGAGACCCTCGTCGAGATCGACATCGCTCTCGGCGTCAAGGCCGAGATCTGCGCCGGCGGGGAGCGCGGCGCCGGCATCGGCGTCAACATCGGTGTCGCCGTCGCCGTCGGCGTCGGTCGCCGACCCGAACTCGACCTGAACCGCCGCGCGTGCCACGGTCGCGTAGACCACCCGCTCGATCCGCCGGCGCACGGGACGCCCACGCCGGGCCGGGGCCGTCGGCACCGCCAGATCGGCGCCCTCGTCGTCGGCGGAGAGCACCCGGCCCTCGACCTCGACGCCGTCCGCCCGGCGGACCACCACCAGCCGGCCGACCGCGCGACGCCAGTGCCGCGGCTCCACCAGCGGCCGGTCGACCCCGGGCGAGGTCACCTCGAGCACGTAGGCCCCGGAGATCGGGCTCGCGCCCGAGCCACCCGCGGCGCCACCGGTACCGCCAGCACCGTCAGCACCACCGGTGCCGACGTCCTCGCCGTCCAGGACCGCCGAGACGAGCCGGCTGGCGTCCGCGACGGCGTCGAGATCGACGCCGCCGTCCCGGTCCACGACGACGCGGACCACGCTGCGTGCCCCGGCCCGCGTGACGGAGATGTCCTCAAGGTCGAAGCCGGCTGTCGCCAGACTGGGCTCCAGACGGCGGCGCAGCTCCGCACGCACCGCGTCCGCGGCGGCCCGCGCTCCGCCCGTGCCCCGGGACGGCGCCGTCGACCGACGGACCCCCGCCCGGCCGGACTCTCCCGCCCTAGCCACCTCGCCCGTTCCTTCCCGCGCCGACGCGGCGCCCGTGCCCGTGGACCGCTCGGCCCCACCCGGTGTCGCCCCGACCGGTGCCTTCGGTGACCGGCCGCGGCAGCGGCGGAGATCGACGGCACCGTCGTCCCGGATGCGCGTGCCCGTGGAAGCGGGCGTCGAGCGTCACACGGTCGAGATCCCTTAGCCTACGTCCGCCGGCGGAGCACTCCAATCGGGGCCCGGTCCGGCTCGCCTGCCGACCGGTGCCACCGGCGCGCCGACGGCAGCACGCCGATGTGCGAAGCTGCCAGCCGTGCCCACCGCCGCCGGTCCCGGTCCGTCCCGCCGGGCCTTTCTGGCCGTGCTGCCACTGGCCGGGACGGGCGGGCTGCTCCTCGCCGGGATGTCCGGCTGCACCACCTCGACCGGCGGCGCTTCCACCAGCCGGGTCACCCCCGCCGACGTCACCGCCGCGGGAGCGGCACACACCCGGGAGACCGCGCTGATCGAGGCCTACGACAGCGCGATCGACCAGCACCCGGGCCTCGCGGAGACGCTGCGGGCGATCCGCGCCCAGCACGCCGAACACGCCCGCGAGCTGGTCGCCCAGGGCCTGCCCGAGGCCGCGACCGCGGCGGGCACGACGGGCACGCCGGCCGGGGCGAGCACGCCGTCCGGGGCGGGCCTGCGTTCCTCCCCGGCCGCGGACACTCCCCCGCCGGCCGGATCGGACACTCCGGAGACCCGGGCCACCACACTGAGCGCGCTGGCCGAGCTTGAGCGGACGACCGCAGCGGCGCACCGCACCGGCTGCCTCGCCGCCGGTGCCGGCCTGGCGCCGCTGCTGGCGAGCCTGTGCGCGGCCGAGTCCGCGCACGCCGAACTCGTCGCGGCACTGGGCGCACCGGGGGCGGCCGGATGACCGCCGAAGACGCCGCGGTCGTCGCCCTGTCCTCGATGCTCGCGGCCGCGCACGCGGCGGTCTACGCGACGGCGACCGCGGGCGGGGTCCTCGCCCCGCTCGGGGCCGCCGCGGGACCGGCCCGCGAGCTCGCCCGGGTGGCACACGATGATCATCGGACGCTGCGCGACTCGCTGGTCGCCGCGCTGCGGGCCCGCGGGGCGACGCCGCCGGCCGCGCTCGCCGCCTACCGGCTGCCGGTCGAGCCGGCCGGCGTCGCCGGGTCACTCGACCTGCTCGCCAGGGTCGAGGACCGCTCGGCCGTGGCCGCCCACGACGCGGTCGGCGTCCTCACCGGCGCCGACCGCGAACTCGCCGTCGACGCCCTGGTGGCGATGACCCTCCGTGGCCAACGCGCCCGCCTCGCCGCGGGAACCCCACCGGGCTCCGCGGTCCCCGCGCTTCCCGGAAGCTGACCCGCGCCCGCCCCGAAGCGAGTCACACGAGCAGCACACAACCCGGCCCGGACAACACGCTCGGCGGCTCTCCCGCCGGGCGCGTCCGGAGAGGCCGTTCAGCGACGTGGGGCGGGTGACCCAGGCCCGGGAGCGCCGAGCAGGTCGAGGACCTCGAGCAGGTGGCCGAGGCGGCCGATCACCGCATCCGCGAACATCGACGCGGACGCCCCGGCCGCGGCCCCGTCCGCACCGGGCAGATCCCGCGCGGCGGGGTCGCGGCCCAGGTCGGCCCGCCCCGCGAGATCGCGGCCCGCCACCGCCAGCCCAAGGGGATCACGCGGATCGAGGACCACCCCGTCGGGACCACCGCCGAGGCCCGCCGCGGCGCCGTCCGCCGATCCGCCGTCCGCGGAGCCACCGTCCGCGACCAGCACAGCCCGCATGCCGGCCGCCCGCGCGCCGCGGATGTCCGTCCGCAGCCGGTCGCCGACGAAGAGCACCCGGGACGGGTCGGTGACGCCCAGCGCGGCCAGCACCGCCTGGAAGGCGATCGGGTGTGGCTTGTCGAAGGGCAGGTCGCTCGTGTAGATCCTGGCGTGGAAGAGGTCGAGCAGGCCGTCGCGTTCGAGTAGGCGTTCGTGCCAGGCCCGTGGCCAGCGGGTGTTGGTGAGCAGGCCGACGAGCAGGCCGCGGGCACGCACGAGGTGCACGAGCAGCAGCGCCTCGGGATCGCACACCGTGTGCGGGGTCCAGGCGGCGAGGTCGCGCCGGCTGACCGCGCGCAGCACGGCCGCGGCCACGTCCACGCCGAGGGCCGCGGAGGCGGCCGCGAGCAGTTCGGTGACCGACCCGGTCATACCGCCCGCCGCGCCGTTGCCGGCCAGGCCGTCACTGCCGTCCCGGGCATGCCACCAGCTCGTCTCCAGGCCAGCCAGGATCGCGGTGATCTCGTCGGCGTGCGCGGACGAGATCTCCAGCGCGGTCATCCGCCACAGGTCGAGCAGGTCGACGTCGTGGAAGAGGGTGAGCGTCCCGCCCCAGTCGAACACCACGGCCGCGAGCGGCTTGCGGTCGTCCGGGAGGGATGTCCCGTCGACGGCCGGCACCGCGTCCGGGGCGAACCAGGAGAAGCCCACCGGCGCCCGCGCTATCGGGTGACCCAGGCGTCGGGCTCGTCCCTCAGGTCACGGACGATGTCGGGCAGCTTCCCGCTGGCGACGTCCGCGAGGGTCACCGACTCGAGCACCCGGCGCAGGTTGACCCGGACGGCGATCCAGACGTCCTGCAGGTGCTTGGCCGCGCCCTCGTACTGGGCGTTCTCCGGAGGGCGGCCGCGCACGCTGGCGAGCGGGCCGTCGGTCGCCCGGATCACGGTCGCGATCGTGATCTCCTCGGCTGGGCGGCACAGCTGGTAGCCGCCGTCGGCACCGCGGCGGCTCTGCACGAGGCCGCTGCGGCGCAGGTCGGTGAGGATGTTCTCGAGGAAGCGCAGGGGAAGATCCTGGGCCGAGGCGAGCGTCTCCCCCTTCACGAGGCTGCCGTCCGACGCGGCGAGCGTGAGCAGGGCCCGCAGTGCGTAGTCGGCCCGGGCGGAGATCTGCATGTCCCCCATCTTGCCGTCCGCACTGCGGGCGGGCTTCCCGTGGGCTCCTCATGGGCGGCCGGACCGCCCGTCCGGCCGACACCGGGCGAGGGCCGGACGAAGGTCAGACCGCTGACGTGTCCGCGCCGGAGAGCGGTCCGACCGGCCCGGTCGGACCGGTCGGATCCTCCTTCGGACGACCGTTCCGAGGACCACGAGCCGCCCTCACCGCGTTCGAGCCCTCGGAGAGCAGGCCGCGGCGCTCACGCATCCGCCGGTCGAGGATGTTGAAGACCGCGTCGACGGCGACGCCGATCGCGAAGATCGTCAGCATCGACACCAGCACGCCGACGGTGTCCGACAGGTCCCGGGCGTTCTGCAGGTCGGCGCCGATCGAGGGGTGCCCGGGCACGATGACGATCAGCTCGCCGGCCATCAGGCTGCGCCAGGCGAACGCCCAGCCCTGCTTGAGCCCGGCGAGCACCGAGGGGAACGCCGCCGGCGCCACGACGTGGCGGTACAGCGAGAACCCGCGCGCCCCCATACTGCGCCCGACCCGCACGAGCAGCGGCGGGACGTAGTCGACGCCGTAGATGACGCCGTTCGCCACGGACGGGGCGGCGCCCAGGACCACGACGAACATGATCGCGGACTCGTTGAGCTTGAACAGCAGGATCGCGAGCGGGACCCAGACCACCGACGGCATGGTCTGCAACGCGGTGATGAACGACCCCACCGCCGCGCGCAGCAGGCCGAACCGGGCGACCACCAGGCCGACGACGCCACCGAGCACGACCGCCACCGCGTAGCCCTCGCCGGCGCGGGTCAGCGTGCGGCCGAACGCGTCCCAGAACTCGGCGGTGCCGAGCTGGTCGAAGAACTCCGGCAGCGTGTCGCCGGGGCCGGGCAGCACGTAGGTGGGCTTCCACCCCGACCAGACGACGATCTGCCAGACGAGCAGGAACAGCGCGAGCGCGGCGATCTTCGGCCAGGTCACCGACCAGATCCGGCCCGCGGTCGGCCGCCCGGACGAGACGGGGAGGTCGAGGGCGTCCAGGCCGGCGAGCGCCTCGTCGGACGTCCGCTGCGCCGGGGTGGCGGGGTCGCCGGTGGCGGGGTCGCCGCCGGGCCCGGGGCCGAGGTTCCGGCCATCGGTCCCGCTACCGGCTTCCAGGGAGCGGCTGGTGACCGTGTCGGTGTCAGTGGCCATGGCGGGCGACCTCCTGCCGCAGCCGCGCCGTCACGACGGAGGCGAGCTCGGATACCTGGTGTTCGTCGATGCGGCGGGGGCGATCCATGGCGACGTCGAAGATCTCCGCGACCCGTCCGGGCCGGGAGGAGAGCAGGACGATCCGGTCACCGAGGCGCACGGCCTCCCGGACGTCGTGGGTGACGAACAGGACGGTGACCCCGGTCTCGCGCCAGATCCGCTCCAGCTCGTCGTGGAGCAGGTCGCGGGTCATCGCGTCGAGGGCACCGAACGGCTCGTCCATGCAGAGGATGTCCGCCTCCTGGGCGAACGCCCGGGCGAGGCTGACCCGCTGGCGCATGCCGCCGGAGAGCTCGTGCGGGCGGCGGTCGCCCTGGCCGGCCAGGCGGACCATGCCGAGCAGCTCGTCGACCCGGGCCCGGCGCGTCGCCTTCGGCACCCGGCGCAGCTTCAGCGGCACCTCGACGTTGCCGCCGGCCGTGAGCCAGGGCAGCAGGGCCGAGTCCTGGAACATCATCCCGACCTGGCGGCCACCGGTGTCGACGGTGCCCACGGTCGGCCGGTCGAGCCCGGCGACCAGGCTGAGCAGGGTCGATTTGCCGCAGCCCGACGCCCCCAGCAGACAGACGAACTCGCCGGGACGGACATCCAGGTGGATGCCGTCGAGGGCGTGGACCTGACCGGCGCCGGCACCGAAGACCCGGCTGACGCCGTCGATCCGCAGCGCCGTGTCCGTCGCGAGCGCGGTCACAGCTTGCTCCCCTCAGGGTATGTCGTGATCTGGACGCGGAACGGGCTGCGCGGCCGGTGTGGCACCGGCCGCGCAGCCTCGGTCGCGGCATCGCCGGGCTGGGGCAGAGCCCGGATCGCGGCCCGGCGGACGGGAGGCGCCCACCGAGCCGCGGTCGATCGGTCGTTCAGTTGTGCAGAGGTTCAGTTGTGCAGAGGTTCAGTTGTGCGGAGACCTACCTGTGTGGAGGCCTACTTGTCCGAGACCGCGGGGTCGCCGGCGTCCGCCAGCAGCTCGTTGAGGATCTTCAGGTCGAAGATGCCGTCGAGCTTGGGGTCCTCGATGAGCCCGAGCTCCTCCTGATGCGCCGCCGAGAGGAACAGCGACTTGGCGATCGGGTCCGGGCCGAAGGTCAGCGTCTTCCAGGCCGAGGTGACGACGCCGTCGGCGAGCGGCTTGCCGGTGAGCTTGTCCAGCGCCTCGTTCGCGGCAGTCTGCCCGGCGGCCGGGTCGGCGTTGAGCTGCTCGATCGCCGTGATGTTGGCGGCGATGAGCCGGCGGACGATCTCGGGGTTCTTCTCCAGGTACTCCGTGCGGACGATCAGGAGGGTGGTGACGAACTTCCCGTCGGTGTCAGGCCACTCGTCGGCCTCGTTGACGAGCACCTTGCCGCCCTCGGCGACCAGCCGGGAGGCGACCGGCTCAGGCACCCAGGCGCCATCGATGGCGCCGGACTTGAAGGCGTCGACCGTGACCGAGTTCTCCTGCGGGCGGATCGAGACGTCACCGCCGCCCTTGGTGTCCGTCACGAGCCCGTTCTTCTTCAGGTAGAACCGCAGCGCGACGTCCTGGGTGTTGCCCAGGCTCGGGGTCGCCAGCGTCTTGCCACGCAGCTGCTCGACCGAGGTGATCTCGGGCTTGACGACCAGGGCCGCCCCGCCGGAGGTGACGCCGGAGACGATCCGGATGGCCTCGCCCTTGGACTTGATGAACGTGTTCACCGCGGGGTTCGGGCCGATGAAGCCGGCGTCGAGCGCGCCGGAGAGGATCGCCTCCGCCTCCGTGGTGCCCGAGTTGAAGGTCGACGGCTCCAGCTTCACGCCGGACCCCAGCTCCTTGGCGAAGATGCCCTGCCCCACGCCGACGAGCGCCGGGGCGTGCGTGAGGTTCGGGAAGTACCCCAGCCGCAGGGTCCCGGTCACCTCCCCGGACGCCGACACGGACTCCGTTCCCCCGTCGTCGCCCGAGCAGGCGGTGACCGCCAGCGCCAACGCACCGGCAGCAACCAGTGGCACGAACCGCTGCCACAGCCTCTTGGGCCTCATCACGTTTCCCTTTCCCACACGCACGGCGCCTTACACAAAGTCGATCGAGCGCATCAAGTCGATTGGACACATCGGGAAAGTAAGGATGCCAGACCAAGGGTCTTCCCGTCACCGGAATTCACACGGATGACACGATTTCCCACCACGCGTGAACGCCCGGTCGCGTAGGGCGCTCGCAGCTGGCGGGCGCCGGACGAAACCGGGCGGAAAGATGCGCGGAACGTGGCCGCTCAGTGCACGTCGGTCACCAGCGCGCTCTGGTCAGAACAGGATCGAGGCGAAGGTCCCCACCTGCTCGAACCCCACGCGCTCGTAGGCGCGCCGGGCGGGGTGGTTGAAGTCGTTCACGTACAGGCTGACCACCGGGGCGAACGTCGCCTGGGCGAGCGCCACGACGCTGGCCGTCCCGGCGGCGCCGAGGCCACGGCCACGCAGGGCCGGATCGACCCAGACGCCCTGGATCTGGCAGACGTCGCCGGCGACGGCGCCGATCTCGGCCTTGAAGAGCACCCGGCCGTCCTCGATGCGGGCGAACGAGCGGCGCTGGCCGACGAACTCGGCGACGCGCGAACGGTAGAGGGCGCCGCCGTCGGCCCCGACCGGGGAGACCCCGATCTCCTCGGTGAACATGGCGATGCAGGCGGGGAGCAGCACGTCCAGCTCGTCCGGCCGGACCTGGCGCACCGCCGGGTCCGGCGCGATGCGCGGCGGGGCCTGGATCGCGAGTAACGGCTGGTCGGCGCGGATCTCCCGGGCCGGGCCCCACACCGGCTCCAGGTGCCGCCACATGGCGGTGACGGCCGAGCCGACGCCCACGATCGACGAGCAGCGGCGGCCCTGCCGGCGGGCCCGCTCGGCGAAAAGCTTCGCCGAGGCCGGGCCCGCCGCCACGGGCCACAGGTTGGCGCCTGAGTAGCACAGGGCGGTCAGGGTCCCGTCGACCGTGTGGCCCCACACCTCGGCGCCCAGGCGCCAGGGGTCCAGACCGCACGCCGCCACCCGCGACGCGACGAAGACATCGGCTACCGGGTTGCGGCCCAGCAGCTGGGTGACCGCGGGCAGATCCCGATCGTCAAGCAGCCGGGTCGGAGCGGAGCGAAGCGGCAGACCCATCCAGCCCTTCCAGGTACTAGGCCACGGACACCGACGGCGAGCCGGAGGCCGCGCCGTCGGCCTCCATCTGCTCGGCCAGCCGCATGGCCTCCTCGATGAGAGTCTCCACGATCTGAGCCTCCGGCACCGTCTTGATGACCTTTCCGCGCACGAAGATCTGTCCCTTGCCGTTGCCGGAGGCGACACCGAGGTCGGCCTCACGGGCCTCGCCGGGGCCGTTGACGACGCAGCCCATGACGGCCACCCGCAGCGGCACCTCCATGCCCTCCAGCCCGGCGCTGACCTCGTTGGCCAGGGTGTAGACGTCCACCTGGGCGCGGCCGCAGGACGGGCAGGACACGATCTCCAGCTTGCGCTCGCGCAGCCCGAGCGACTCCAGGATCGCCGAAGCGACCTTGATCTCCTCGATCGGCGGCGCCGACAGCGAGACCCGGATCGTGTCGCCGATTCCCTCGGACAGCAGCGCGCCGAAGGCCACCGCGGACTTCACGGTGCCCTGGAACGCCGGGCCCGCCTCGGTGACACCGAGGTGCAGCGGGTAGTCACAGGCCTGGGCCAGCAGCCGGTAGGCCTGAATCATGATCACGGGATCGTTGTGCTTCACCGAGATCTTGATGTCCCGGAAGTCGTGCTCCTCGAACAGCGAGGCCTCCCACAGCGCCGACTCGACCAGCGCCTCCGGAGTGGCCTTCCCGTACTTCTCCAGCAGGCGCTTGTCGAGCGACCCGGCGTTGACCCCGATCCGAATCGGGGTGCCGGTCGCCTTGGCGGCGCGGGCGATCTCGCCGACCTTGTCGTCGAACTGCTTGATGTTGCCCGGGTTCACCCGGACGGCGGCGCACCCGGCGTCGATCGCGGCGAAGACGTACTTCGGCTGGAAGTGGATGTCGGCGATGATCGGGATCGGCGACTTGCGGGCGATCGTCGGGAGCGCGTCGGCGTCGTCCTGGCTGGGCACCGCCACCCGCACGATCTGACATCCGGCGGCGGTGAGCTGGGCGATCTGCTGAAGGGTCGCGTTGACGTCCGAGGTCAGCGTGGTGCACATCGACTGAATGGAGACCGGGGCGTCACCTCCGACCGGGACGTTGCCCACGTGGATCTGCCGGCTGAGCCGCCGCGTTCCGACCGGACGAGGCGGAGCGGCGGGCATGCCCAGAGTTACGGTCACGATGTCCTCACTGGCGTGTCGGATGCTTGATCGTCAGATGGCGACCCGGCCAGGCCCGTCACGGACGGGATCGTCCGGGTCAGTCGGCGTCGTGCGGGGCGGCGCACTCACGACGGCCAGACGCGACGCCCGCACCGGAACTACCGGCGACCGGGACGTCCGCAGACCACCACCGCGCGCCACCGCGGGTACACGGCAGCTACTGATTGATGCGGATGGGGTTGACGATGTCGGCGGACAGAATGATCAGACTGAACCCGACGAGAACGACGACCGTGGCGTACGTGGCTGGTAACAGCTTGGCGAAGTCCACCGGCTGCACCGGGCCTCGATAGCCACGCAGCCGACGCAGGCCGTGTCGGGCCTGCTCGAAGCCGAGCACCGCGATGTGCCCGCCGTCGAGCGGGAGCAGCGGCAACAGGTTGAAGATCCCGATGGCGAGGTTGATCGCGGCGACGAGGATCAGGAAACCGCGGATCCGGTCGGTCCAGCCGTCGTCCGCCGCGGCCACCTCACCGCCGAGGCGGGCCGCGCCGACCACACTGATGAAACCGCTCTCGTCGCGGTTGTCACCGAAGATGCGGCCAATGTCATCGATCCGTTCGGTGAACGTCTCGTACATCCCGGTGAACCCGGAGCCGATGACCGAGAACGTCTCGGGAACCGCCGAGAGCGGGCCGTAGTCGACGGTCTCCTGACCGGGGCTGACCCCCAGGGCGCCGACCGGGTCCTTGCCCGCGAGGCCGGTCTCGCGGTCGCGCAGCACCTCGACGAGGTCCGGCCGCAGCGTGACGTCCGCGCCGTCGCGGGACACCACGAGCACCGCCGGGCCCGGCCCGTGATCGCGCACGAGCCGGGTGAACTTCTCCCAGGTGGTGACGGCCACACCGTCGAAGCTCACCACCCGGTCGCCGACCCGCAGCCCGGCTGCCGCCGCCGGCCCCGGGCCGGTGCAGGCGGACGTCGTCGCCACGCAGCTCGTGCGCCCGATCATCGTCTGGCTCTGCTGGGTGGTGCCGATGGTGACCAGCACCCCGTAGATCAGCACGATCGCGATGACGAAGTGCACGAACGACCCCGCCGACATCACCACCAGCCGGGCCCGCGCCCGCGCCTTGTAGAAGGCACGGGGCTCGTCCGCCGGGTCGATCTCCTCGAGGGAGGTCATCCCCTCGATCTTGACGAACCCGCCGGCGGGGATGGCCTTGATGCCGTACTCGGTCTCCCCGCGCTGCTTCGACCACAGGGTGGGGCCGAAGCCGACAAAGAAACGGGACGCCTTCATCCCGAAGTAGCGGGCGGTGACGAAGTGCCCCGCCTCGTGCAGGACGACGGAGACGAACAGGGCGAGGACGAAGGCGACGATGCCCAGAGTTGCCATCAACCATGTCCTCCGGCCGCCACGGGATGCCCGCCGGCCTTCTCGATCAGGCGGTTCGCGGCGGCGCGGGCCTCACGCTCGACGGCGAACACCTCGTCCAGCGTCGGACGGGCGATCACCTCGTGTGCCTGCACCACCTCGGCCACCAGGTCGACGATACGGACGAAGGGCAGCTGCCCGGCGAGGAAGGCCGCGACGGCCTCCTCGTTCGCCGCGTTGAACACGGCCGGCGCGGTCCCGCCGAGGCGGCCCGCCGTCCGGGCGAGGTCCACCGCGGGGAACGCGACGGTGTCCAGGGGCTCGAAGGTCAGCGACTGGGCGCGCGTCCAGTCCATCGGCGGCTGGGCCAGCGGCACCCGGTCCGGCCAGCCCAGGGCCAGCGCGATCGGGAGCCGCATGTCCGGCGGCGACACCTGCGCGATGGTCGACCCGTCGTTGAACTCGACCATCGAGTGGACCAGCGACTGCGGGTGGACGACGACCTCGATGTCGTCATACGGCACGCCGAAGAACAGGTGGGCCTCGATCAGCTCGAGGCCCTTGTTCATCAGCGTCGCCGAGTTGATCGTGACCAGCGGGCCCATCGCCCAGGTCGGATGGGCCAGTGCCTGCTCCCGGGTGACCCCGGCCAGGTCGTTCCTGCTCCGGCCACGGAAGGGCCCGCCGCTGGCGGTCAGCACCAGTTTGTGGACTTCCTCACGCCGCCCCCCGCGCAGGCACTGCGCGAGCGCCGAGTGCTCGGAATCCACCGGGACGAGCCGGTCCGGGTTGCCGCCGAGCGCGTCGAGCACCAGCGGGCCGCCCGCGACCAGCGACTCCTTGTTCGCCAGCGCGACCGTCGCGCCGGCCTTGAGGGCCGCCAGCGTCGGCGCGAGCCCGACCGAGCCGGACACCCCGTTGAGGACGATGTCCGCCGGCCAGGACGCGATCTCGCTGGCCGCATCGGGCCCGGCGAGGATCTTCGGGACGGCGAACTCGCCACGGCGGTAGCCGCGCTTGGACGCCTCCGCGAAGAACGCGAGCTGAAGGTCCTGCGCCGACGAGGCCGCGGCCACACCGACCGCCTCGACCCTCAGGTCGAGCGCCTGCGCCGCGAGCAGGTCGACCCGCGACCCGCCTCCCATCAGCGCCACCACCCGGAACCTGTCCGGGTTGCGGCGTACGACATCTATCGCCTGAGTCCCGATCGAGCCGGTGGACCCGAGCAGAACAACCTCACGCTGGACCGAAGCCTCCGCCACGCTGCCTATTCTCGCAGGCCCTTCGACGCTTCGACCGAGGCCTGTTCGGTTCATGACAGGTGAGGCCCGAAGGTGCGCAATGGGTGTAGCCGCGCCTACGACTGGTCAACACCCGGAGCATCCGGGCGTGACCTGCCCGCCCCTGTCCGTACCCCCCGGCGGCGGATGTCTCACCGGGCGTGACCAGCATCTTCGTTCTCCTGCCCGCCGCCCGCGGACGTCTCACCGGGCGCGACGTGCCCGTCTGTGCCCCTACCCGGCGCCCGCGGAACCGTCACGAGGAGCGACGTGCCCGTTCGTGCCCCTGCCCGCCGCCCGACGAGGCATCACCAGAAGCGACGTACCCGTCCGTGCGACTACCCGGCGCCTGCGGGCGTCTCACCGGTCGGCGTCGCGCTCGTGGACGGGCCGGGCGGCGCCGACGGCGCCGGGTCGGGATCGTCGCTCGCCCCGGTCGGTGTGGGCTCGGGCTGGTCACCGGGTGCCGCCGAGGCGGGCGGGGTGGTCGCGGGTGCCCCCGCCGGCGGCTGGGTCGGCGCGGTGGCGCCGCCCGTGGCCGCGCCGCCCGTCGCGGGCGCGCCGCCTCCCGAGCCGCCACCGGTCACCGTCCGGCCGTCGGCCGGGTGGCCGCTGAAGAAGGCCAGCGCCACGACGGTCGCGCTCAGGTTCGTCACCGTGCCACCCAGCTCGGGCCGTGGTGCCGCGCCCGGCCAGGTGTGCCCGCCGCCCTGCATCGCCAGGGTGCCGACGTCCTTGCCGGCCGGGCAGGTCGTCCAGCTCGTCCGCGCGACGTGGGTGAAGTCCTGCGCCGTCGAGTGCTCGCCGCCGCAGCCGAGAGCGCGCGCGTACCTGTCGGTGCGGGCCTCCACCGGTTGGGCGACGAGCCCGTTGTAGGGGGCGGTGCGGGCCTGGCCCCCGCCGTTGAACGGCGCGATCCGATCGTCGGTGCCGTGCAGCTCGAGCAGGCTGGCCCGTGGCGCGGCGCAGGCATCCGGCAAGCGGCTCGACGCGACCGTGACCACCGCCGCGAAGCGCTCGGGCAGCGCGCAGGCCAGCGCGAGGACCATGTCGGCGCCGTCGGAGAAGCCGCTGGCGAACACCCGCTTCGGGTCCAGGCACATCCGGCCGGTCAGGTCGTTGAGCAGCGCGCCGACGAAGAGAACGTCATCCGGGCCCACCTTGGCCGAGCGGGTGAAGTTCCACCGGTTCGACGCCCCGACCGGGATGGCGACGGCGTAGCCGGCCCGGGTGCCGCTGTCCGCCATCTGGGTGTACTGCTCGAGCTCCTGTGCGGGCTGCCCGTAACCGTGCAGGTTCAGCACCAGCGGCAGTGCGGTACCCGCCCCGCCGCCCTGCGGGACGGCCAGCAGGAACTGCCGGTCGACGTCGCCGACGTGGATGGTCTCGGTGGTGACGCCCGCCGGCAGGCTGCTGCCGGTCTCGCAGCCGCTGCGCGGTGGCGGCGGGACGGTCGGTGCCGCCAGGGCGGCGGGCCCGCCGGAGGCACCGCCCGCTCCGCCCAGCGCGGACGCGACCGGGGACGAGGAACCGGTCGCCTCCCCGGGATCCTGCGACATCGCGTACCAGACCAGGAGCAGGAGCACCCCCGCCGCCGCGGTGAGCGGCAGCCACAGCGTGTTCGCCGGACGCGACCCGTGCCGCAGCGCGCTCGACCGGGCCAGCCCCTGCCGGGCGGCCCCCGACCGCGCGGAGCCGGCCCCGGCCCGGCCGTGGCTACGCCGACGACCGGCGGAGTTCCCGGTGGCCACGACTACCGGCCCGCCCTCGAGCGCACGGGCGGCTCCGCGGCGAGTTGCCCGCAGGCCGCGGCGATCTCCCGGCCCCGGGTGTCCCGGACGGTGGCCGCCACCCCGCGGGCCCGCAGGCGCTCCACGAAGACACGCTGGCCGCGCGGGGCGCTCGCCTGCCAGGACGAGCCGCCCGTCGGGTTGAGCGGGATGAGGTTCACGTGCGCGAGCTGGCCGGCCAGCAGGGCGGCCAGCGCGTCCGCGCGCTCGGGCGAGTCGTTGACGCCGTCGATCAGGGCGTACTCGATGCTCACGCGCCGCCCCGTCACCCGGGCGTACTCCCACGCGGCGGCGAGCACCTCGGCCACCGGCCATCGGGTGTTGATCGGGACCAGCTCGTCGCGCAGCTCGTCATCCGGGGCGTGCAGGGACACGGCGAGGGTCACCGGCAGCCCCTCACCGGCGAGGCGACGGATCGCCGGGACCAGGCCCACCGTGCTGACCGTGAGCCCGCGGGCGGAGAGGCCCAGCCCGTCGGGCACCGGGTCGATGAGGCGGTGCAGGGCGGCGAGGAGGGCGGCGTAGTTCGCCAGCGGCTCCCCCATGCCCATGAACACCACGTTCGACAGCCTGCCGGGACCACCGGGCAGGCCACCCTCGGCCGTCGTTCGGGCCGCCATCGTTCGAGCCGCGTCCACCACCTGTTCGACGATCTCGGCGGTCGAGAGGTTGCGGGTCAGCCCGCCCTGGCCCGTCGCGCAGAACGGGCATCCCATGCCGCAGCCCGCCTGGCTCGAGACACAGACCGTCGCCCGCTGCGGGTAGCGCATCAGCACCGACTCGATCTTGGCGCCGTCGACGGTACGCCAGACGGTCTTGCGGGTCTGGCCACCGTCGCAGTCGAGGGCGGTGGCCGGCGTGAGCAGCCTCGGCAGCATCGCCTCGACGAGCGCGGGGCGGATCGAGGCGGGCAGGTCCGTCATCAGGTCTGCGTCGTCGGCACGCAGGTGGTGGGTGAAGTAGTGGCGGGCCAGCTGGTCGGCGCGGAACGCCGGCAGGCCCAGTGACGTGGCCACGGCCCGCCGCTCGTCCCGGGAGAGGTCCGCGAGGTGGCGCGGCGGCCTGGACCGCCCTGACACCAGTGGCAGGAGGTTTCCGGATTCGGCGGTCGTGGCTGTCATGGCCAGTCCAGTCTGCCAGGAGCCCCGGGCACGCGACGAATCGGTGATCGGTCAGCCGAGGAACGCGGTGATGAGCAGCCAGGCAACGGGCGCGGTACACAGCAGCGAGTCCAGCCGGTCCATGAGGCCGCCGTGGCCGGGCAGCAGGTTGCCCATGTCCTTGATGCCGATGTCCCGCTTGAGCAGCGACTCACCGAGGTCGCCCACGGTCGCCGTGCAGGCGACGGCGGCGCCGAGCAGCGCGCCCTGCCAGATCTCGGCGCCCAGCGGCCACGCCATCAGCACGCTGGCGACGACGACGCAGCCCACCACCGATCCCGCGAACCCCTCCCAGGACTTCCCGGGCGACACGCTGGGCGCGAGCTTGTGCCGCCCGCCCGACAGCACACCCGCGGTGTAGCCGCCGATGTCGCTGGCCACGACGGTTCCGAGGAACGCGATGGTGCGCCAGTGGCCGTCCGGGGCGGAGGTGAGCAGCGTGGCGAACCCAGCCGGAAAGCCGACATACGCGGAGGTGAACGCGCAGGCCGCGGCGTCCCGCAGCCGCGCCTGACGCCCGCCGCCGTGACGCCCGCCGCCGGCCGGGTCGCGCACCGCGCGGACGGCGACGGCGGCCAGGGTCGTGCCCGCGAGCGCGAGCGCGAGCCCGTTGGTGCCGGACGTGTAGGCGGCCACGGGCATCGCGATCGCCCCGGCGGCCAGCGGGACGAGCGGCACGCTCATCCCCGCGACATGCAGGGCACGGACCACCTCGTAGGTGCCGACCGCCACGGCGGCGCTGACCACCGCGACCCAGATCGGGTACAGCGTGAACAGCGGGACGAGGATGACCGCGCCCAGCACGACCCCGACGGCGATCGCCGCGGGCAGGTCGCGCCCGGCCCGGATCACCCGCCGGCCGTTCCGCGGGGCCCGGCCGCCGCGCGGCGGCTCCGAGGCTGTCTCCGGGGGCGCAGCCGCGTCCGGCGTTGCCGCTGTGCCCGAGGCGGAGTTGGCCGGTGCCGGACCGGCCGGAACGGGGTCGGCCGGGGCCAGGTCGACCGGGCGGGGATGCACCGGCACGTCGCCGGCGTTCCCCCGCCCCCCGTCGGGGGTGTCCGCGCGGTCAGTCACGGAGGCGTCCTCGGGAGGAACCCCCAGGGCCGAGACGCTCACGGCGCCGCGAGGTCCGCCGTCCACCGGCCGCCCGCCAGCTTGCCGACGAGACGGAGACGGGGACGGGAACCCGGGCGCAGGGGCCGGGACAGCGGATGGGCACGGCGTCGCACGCGGACGGGCGCTGGTCGAGGGTCAGACCGACAACAGGTCCGACTCCTTGATGCGAAGCAGTTCGTCGACCTGGCTGACGTAACGGTGGGTGGCCTCATCGAGGTCCTTCTCCCCGCGGCGTCCCTCGTCCTCGCCGGCCTCGCCGTCGCGGACGATCCGGTCGATCGCGTCCTTCGCGTGCCGGCGGATGTTGCGGATGCTGACCCGGGCCTCCTCGGCCTTGGTGCGGGCCACCTTCACCAGGTCACGACGGCGCTGCTCGGACAGCTCCGGGAAGACGCACCGAATGATCGTCCCGTCGTTGCTCGGGTTGACCCCGAGGTCGGAGTCACGGACGGCCTTCTCCACCGCGCCGAGCGACGACTTGTCGTACGGGGTGATGATGACCATGCGCGGCTCGGGGATGTGGAACGAGGCGAGCTGCTGCACCGGCGTGGGAGCGCCGTAGTAGTCCACCAGGACCTTCCCGAAAACCGCTGGCGTGATCCGCCCCGTGCGGATGTTGGCGAAGTCGTCCTTGGCGACCGAGACGGCCTTGTCCATCTTCTCCTCGGCCTCGAGGAGCGTGTCGTCGATCACCGCGCACCTTCCGTTCCGTACGTCTCGACTCCGACCAGCGTGCCGATCTTCTCACCCCGGACGGCGCGGGAGATGTTCCCCTCGGTCAGGAGGTCGAAAACGACAATGGGCAGGTCGTTGTCCATGCACAGGCTGATCGCGGTCGCGTCCATGACCTTCAGGCCGCGCGCGAGGACCTCGCTGTAGGTGAGGCTGTCGAACCGGACGGCGCCGGCGTTCGTCGCCGGATCGGAGTCGTAGACCCCGTCGACCTTCGTCGCCTTGAGTACCGCCTGCGCCTTGATCTCCAGCGCCCGCTGGGCGGCGGTGGTGTCCGTCGAGAAGAACGGTGCCCCGAGGCCGGCGCCGAAGATGACCACGCGCCCCTTCTCCAGGTGCCGGATCGCGCGCAGGGGGAGGTAGGGCTCGGCGACCTGGCCCATGGCGATCGCCGTCTGCACGCGGGTGACGATCCCCTCGCGCTCCAGGACGTCCTGCAGGGCCAGGCAGTTGATGACCGTGCCCAGCATGCCCATGTAGTCGGCGCGGGCGCGGTCCATGCCCCGCTCGGCGAGCGCCTGGCCGCGGAACATGTTGCCGGCCCCCACGACTATGGCGACCTCGATGCCCGAGCGGCTCACCTGGGCGATCTGGCGCGCGATCGTCGCCAGCGTCACCGGGTCGATCCCGAGCGGCTCACCACCGGCGAAGGCCTCGCCGGAGAGTTTCAGCAGGAGGCGGGTCCACCGCGGCCCGGGCTCGGTGCGGGCGGCGGGATCCACCCCTCCAACGGCACTGTCGGCGTCATCGGTCACAGGCGGCTCCTTCGCCGGCGGCCGGGATCAGCGGCCAAGGATGTTCATGCTGACAGCAGTCTGCCGCACGACTCCGGCACGGCTGCCCGTGGCCCCGCGTGGCGCGTCGACCAGCGCGAACCGTGGCGGGCTCAACCGCCGCGGTCACCCGCCGGCGAGCACGGACGTCGCTCGCGCCCACAGCACGGACGTCGCTCGCGCCCACGCGCCGCACCCGGGCCCCGCACGGACTCCGGCCCGACACCCGCGGAGGTCCTCCCCCACCGGGTGCCCGGCCGTGTCACGTCGCCCGGCGCGGTGCGCTCGCGCTCAGGCCTGCTTGATGTTGAACCGGGCGAACCGGCCCACTTCGATCTTCTCACCCAGCGCGGATCCGGCCTGCTCCAGCAGCGCGCGGATCGTGAGCTTGCCGTCCTTGACCCAGGGCTGGTCCAGCAGGACGACGCTCTTGACGTAGCCGTTGACCCGACCCTCGACGATCTTCGGGATGGCCTTGTCGTTCTTGCCCTCTTCGCGGGCGGCCGCCTCGTAGATCTTCCGCTCCTGCTCGAGCACCTCGTTCGGGATCTGCTCGGCGGTCACGTACAGCGGGTCCGCCGCGGCGATGTGCTGGGCGAGGTCCCGCGCGAGCTGCTTGAAGTCGTCGGTCTTGGCGACGAAGTCAGTCTCGCAACGCAGCTCGATGAGCACGCCGAGCGTCGGCGGGAGCTGCGGGTCGGTGCGGTGCAGGTACGACTCGACCAGCCCGTTCGCCGTGCTGCGGCCCGCGCGCTTGGCGACCTGCGCGAGGCCCTTCTCGCGCAGCCAGGACTTGGCCTTCTCGAAGTCACCGTCGTGGTCGACGAGCGCCTTCTTGACGTCGCTCATCCCCGCGCCGGTCAGTTCCCGGAGCTTGCGGATGTCGGCGGCTGTGATGTCTGCCATGGTGCTCTTCTCGTCAGTTCCGATTGCTGGCGATGGTGGGCGTTCTGTCTCGGCGCCGAAACACACGCGACGCCGCCGCGCGGAGGCGCCCCCGGGGCCGCTCGTCGCCCGCCCGCGGCGGTCGACGTCCGTCCTCCCAGGGGTCGCCCGCCCCGACAGTCGCACGGACGGCCCTACCGGGGCTGGAACGGGTTCTCCGGGGACGTGGTCACGCCCCCGGAGAACCCGCGTGAGACCAGGATGTGTCAGACGGCGGTGCCGACCGCGTCCGGCTGGGGCTGCTCCTCGGTGGCCGTCTCGACAGCCGCGACCGCCTCGGTCGGCTCGGTCGGCTCGGCGGCCTCGGCCGCCACCGGGGCGGCGGGGGGGGCAGGCGCCTCGGCCGCGGCGTCCCCACGCAGCAGGGCCTGCTCCCACTCGGCGAGCGGCTCCTCGCCGGTGGACTGCTCCGGCTTGGCCTCGGCGTTGCTCGACGCGCCGGCCCGCGACATCAGACCCTCGGCCACCGCGTCGGCGACGACACGGGTCAGCAGCGCCGCGCTGCGGATCGCGTCGTCGTTGCCCGGGATCGGGTAGTCGACCTCGTCGGGGTCGCAGTTGGTGTCGAGGATCGCCACGACCGGGATGCCCAGCTTGCGGGCCTCACCGACGGCGATGTGCTCCTTCTTCGTGTCCACGACCCACACCGCGCTCGGCACGCGGGCCATGTCGCGGATACCACCGAGGGTGCGCTCGAGCTTCGCCTTCTCCCGGGTCAGGACGAGCTGCTCCTTCTTGGTGCGCACCTCCGTGCCGCCGGTCAGCTCGATCTCCTCAAGCTCCTTGAGCCGCTGGAGCCGCTTGTAGACCGTGGAGAAGTTGGTCAGCATCCCACCGAGCCAACGCTCCTTGACGAAGGGCATGCCGACCCGCTGGGCCTGCTCCTCAATCGCCTCCTGTGCCTGCTTCTTCGTCCCGATGAAGAGGACGGTGCCGCCGTGGGCGACCGTCTCCTTGACGAAGTCGTAGGCGCGGTCGATGTACGACAGCGTCTGCTGGAGGTCGATGATGTAGATGCCATTGCGCTCCGTGAAGATGTAGCGCTTCATCTTCGGGTTCCAGCGCTTGGTCTGGTGCCCGAAGTGCACGCCGCTCTCGAGGAGCTGCTTCATGGTGACGACGGCCATGATCCGTCGCTCCCTTCCCGCCCGGCCCGCGGGCCGGGACGCCTCGGTTGTGACGGCCCCGGCGGAAAACCGGAGCCCCTGACGCCCGGATGGCCGTGGCCGCCGCGAGGCGACGGACCGAGGAGGCCCTCCCGGCCAGTGCCGGGAGTGGGCGTGCGAACTGAGCCCGCGAGCGGTGGGAGATCGACCGAACGACCGCCACCCGACCGCCGTCGGAGACGCACCTGGCGCCGACGGCGCTGTAGAAAACCGTGAAACACCACAGCGCCGAGAACACCTCAGCATCAGGAACACCGCGACGAGACCGCGACACGGCACAACTGCGCCGCAGGACCACCGCGACGTCCAGGAAGCCGGGAACGCACCGACCAACGGACTCCGTGTCGATGATACCCGGCCGCCGTGGCCACTCCCCACTCCCCGAATCCCCACTCCCCGAACCAGCGACGCCGGCCCCCGCCCGGCCCAGCTCAGCATGGGGCACGGCCGGATATGCCACGCGGCACTGGGCCGGGGCGGGGCGGGTGGGCACGGACCGGAGCGGTCCGGGGCGGCGGAACAAGGTGCGGGCGGGACACCCATGGCGGTGCGGTCCATCGATCACAGGCCGGCCGCGACTCGCCCACGGAAGGCCGGAGCGGCCCCTCGGCCCGCATGGTGGAGCCCGCTCTCGGCGGCCGGCGATACCCGACCATAAGCGCCAAGAGACACCCGAAGACACCGTCTTCGCTCTTTCATTTTCGGTTATCCACATTTGCCGTTGGGTAGCTGCATTTGCCGCCGCATGCACGCATCCTGATGTTGCTGGCAAACCGAGCCCCCGCGAGCCAGCAAGGCGGCGGCCGGGCCCACCCCCGACCGGACCCGGCCGCCGCCCCCACACCGTCCACGGAGCCTCGCTCCCCCACCCCGCCCGCGGCGACGACGCCGGCCGGCGCCGATCGCAGCCAGCCGATCACTGTCGGCCATCAGCGGTCACTCATGGCCGCCGTGTCGGGCTGCCGCGGTCGGCTGCCGAATCCGGAGGCGAACCGCCGTGCCCCACCCGCCGCGTTTCGACCCGCACTGGCTCGTGATCCCCGCTCTCGCGCTGATGATCGCCCTGGGCTGCCCCGGGCGGGTACCGATCCGCGGGTCGTTCGGCGCGGGCGCACCGGACGTGCTGACCGCTCCGGCAACCCCGGCACCGCCCGTGACGGCCGCGATCCCTGCCGCACCGACGAGCCCGGACGCCACGACCTCAAGGTCACCGGCGGACACACCCGCGACGACGGTGGCGATCCCCCGAACGGCCTCCTCCGAGCCCACCGCGGCTCCGGCGGTCAACGACTCCCCAGGCGGGCTCACAGCCGCGGCGCCGACTGAACCCACGCCCGACGCCCCAACCTCGTCCCCGGCGCAGGCCCCGGCCCCGGCGCGGGCGCGGGACGGCGACCAGAGGTGGCGTTGGCCGCTGCCGGAGCCGGTCACGGTGGCCGGGATCTTCCGCGCTCCCACGCATCCCTACGGCCCGGGCCACCGTGGGGTGGATCTTCGTTCCGATCCCGGTGTCGGTGTCCGGGCAGCGCGGCCGGGTGTCGTCGGGTTCGCCGGATGGGTCGGTGACAGGTGGGTCGTGACGGTGGTCCACGGCGCGCTGCGTACCACCTACGAGCCGGTACGCCCCCTCGTCCACGAAGGCCAGACGGTTGGCGGTGGCGATCAGCTCGGGCTTCTCGAGGCCGGCCACCCGGGCTGCCCGGGTGCCGCCTGCCTGCACTGGGGCGTGCTGCGCGGCTCCGAGTACCTCGATCCCCTCTCCTTCTTCCACCGGGTCCCGCCACGGCTGCTGCCGCTGGATGGCTGATGCCCCTGAACCGCCGATGCCCCTGAACCGCCGATGGCAGGCCGGCCCGGTACTCGGGGACGCCACCGAACGGGAGCACTCCGTCATGCGGCTCGGTCCGCTACGGGGATCGGTCGGTGGCGCGGACGTCAGGCCCGCGGATGGGCCTGGTCGAAGGCGGCGCGCAGCCGCTCCGGGGTGACATGGGTGTAGATCTGCGTGGTCGACAGGCTGGCGTGTCCCAGCAGTTCCTGCACGGAGCGCAGGTCCGCGCCGCCTTCGACCATGTGGGTGGCCGCGCCGTGGCGCAGGCCGTGCGGCGTCAGACCGGTGGGAACCCCCGCGGCGGCGCCACGCGCCTGGACGAGCCGGCGCACGGAACGCGGGTCGAGCCGGCCGCCACGGGTACCGAGCAGCAGCGCCGCCTCGACGCGCGTCGCGAGGTAGGGCCGGCCCCTGGTGAGCCAGACGTCGAGCGCGCCCGCCGCGGGCACGCTGAACGGCACACTGCGCTGGCGGCCGCCCTTGCCGTGCACGCGCAGGAGGCGCCGCTCGTGGTCGACGTCACCGATGTCGAGCCGGCACAGCTCGGAGACCCGCACCGCGCTGCCGTAGAGGATCTCCAGAACCAGATCGTCACGCAGGTTCAGCGCGACGTCGCGCGGCTCCTGCGCACGATCGCCCCGAGGCCGTGTCTCCAGCAGCCGGTCCGCCTGTGCCGCGGTGAGTACCTGGGGGATCCGCCGCGGCGCCCGGGTGGTCGCCAGCCGCGCCCCGACGTCATCGGGGAGGAATCCCCGCCGCGCGGCGAAGGCGGAGAACACCCTGGCGAGGGACGCACGGCGGGCGATGGTGGCCGGTGCCGCTCCGGCGGAACGCATGCCGGCCAGCCACCCGCGGAGCACGGCGAGATCCAGGTCCAGGAGATCCGTACGGCCGGCCGCGGCGGCGTGCGCACGTAGGCCCGCGAGATCTGCGCGATAGGCCCGGACGGTTTCCGGCGAACGATCCCGTTCGGCGACCAGATAGCGCACGAAAACCTCGACGGCACCCGCCCAGCCGTCGCCGCCACTGCCTCCATCACCGTCACCAGGACCTGCGCCAGCGCGACCGCCGTTGCCGCCACCAGCGCTGTCACCACGGCCACCGCGGGCCGTGGCCGCGGGATCGCCACCCGTCCCCATTGCGCGACCTTGGCCGCCGGAATGGCGAGGCGTCAAGGCGGCGTGGAGCCGGACGCCGCCGGCGGCGCGCCCTCGGGCGAGGTTGGCTGGCCTCGGGGCGGGGACGAGGAGGAGCGGCCGAGCGCGGTCAGCCGATACCCGGAGTGGGTCGCCTCCACCAGCCCCTCGACCGCGAGCGGGCCCAGCAGGGCGAGGATCGCCCCAGGCTGCCTGCCGACGCGGCGGGCCAGCTCGGCGACGCCGATCGTGGAGCGGGCCGGCATCACGTCGAGCAGTTCCAGCACGAGATCCGCGAGACCGTCGCGCGCCCGGGCCGGGCCGGTCGAGCGGGGCTCCAGCTCGCCGATCGGGCCGATCTCCTCGCAGATGTCACCGGCGCTGGTGACCAGCACCGCCTCCTCGCGATGGTCCCGCAGGAGGCGATGACAGCCGGCGCTCATCGCGCTCGTCACCGGCCCGGGCACCACCATCACGGTGCGGCCGAGCCGCCGGGCATGGCGGATGGTGTTCAGCGCACCGCTGCGGAGCCCGGCCTCAACGAGCACCGTCCCCGCGCACAGCGCGGCGATGACCCGGTTTCGGGTGAGGAACCGCCGCCGGTAGGGCGGGCTGCCCGGTGGGGTCTCGCTGAGAACCAGGCCGGAGGCGGCGATCTCGTCGAGCAGGTCGGCGTGCGCGGCAGGGTAGGGCACGTCCACACCCCCGGCGAGGACCGCGATTGTCGGCCCCGCGGCAGCGAGGGCGCCGCGGTGTGCGGCGGCGTCGATTCCGAACGCCGCGCCGGAGACCACCGTCCAGCCGCGCCCGGCGAGCCCGTACCCGAGCTCCTCCGCCTGGTGGACGCCGTACGCCGTGGCCGCGCGGCAGCCGACGACGGCCACGGCCCGCTGGCTGAGGTGATCGAGCCGGCCCGCCCCCCGAGCCCACAGCACGAGAGGGGCGCCGACCTCCCGGCCGCCGCCACGGGCCTCATCGAGGGCGTCGACACAGGAGGGCCACTCCGGGTCACCTGGGCAGATGGGACGCGCGCCGACCTGCGCGGCGGTCTCGACGTCCTGGCGCGGGTCGACACCGGGGTGCTGCGGCCTCAGGCGCTCCCACAGCGCGATATCTCCGAGCCCGTGCAGCTGTTCGGGAAGCGAGGAGAGATCCGGGCCGGCGATGCGACTCAGCCCGATCCGCGCAAGGCGCCGTGGCTCGTCGCCGCCGGGCGCAGGAGCACCAATCGGGGACGACACCTCGCCCGCCCCGGCACTCACGCTGATCCCCCGGGAAGGCGTAGGTCCAGGGCGAGCCCGATCTCGTCGGGGCCCGGCCGGTCCTCGCCCTTGAGGTCCGCCACCGTCCAGGCGACGCGCAGCACCCGATCCAGCCCACGCGCGGTGAGCAGGCCCCGCTCGAAGGCACGGTCGGCGAGCCGGGTCGCAGCCGGCCGCAGCGGCCACTGGCGGCGCAGTGACGGGCCGGGCACCTCGGCGTTACGCCGCCACGGCGTGCCGGCGAGTCGGCGCCGCATCGCGGCCCGGGCCGAAGCGACGCGCTCGGCGACGACGCTCGAGGAGGTGCCAAGCCCCCGATCGGCCCGCAGCTCGGCACGGCTCGGCGCGGTCAACGCCACCTGGATGTCGATCCGGTCGAGTAGCGGCCCCGACAGCCTCGCCAGGTAGCGCCGGCGCACCGTGCTCGGGCAGTCGCAGGTGTTGTCACGGGGGCCGCGGGCCCGCGAGCAGGGACACGGGTTCGCGGCCAGCACGAGCAGGAAGCGGGCGGGGAACCGGGTGGTGGCCCGGGCCCGCGCCACCTCGATGACACCGCTCTCGAGCGGCTGGCGCAGCACGTCCAGGCTGGTTCGGCCGAACTCCGGTGCCTCGTCGAGGAACAGGACGCCGTGGTGCGCCTGGCTGGCCAGCCCCGGGCGGATCACCGCGGAGCCGGAGCCGACAAGCGCCGCCGGCGTGGCGGAGTGATGCGGGCTACGGAAGGGAGGCCGCGTGACCAGCGGGCGGCCGACGGGAAGAACGCCCGCCACCGAGTGCACGGCGGTGACCTCCAGCGCGGCGGCGGTGTCCAGCGGCGGAAGCAGCCCGGGCAGCCGCTCGGCCAGCATGGTCTTGCCCGAGCCGGGCGGGCCCTGCATGAACAGGTGGTGTCCGCCCGCGGCGGCCACCTCCACGGCCAGGCGCCCCCGGCTCTGGCCGGCGACGTCCGCGAGATCAGGCCCGATCGGCTCCGGCTCCCGCTCCGGCGGCGCCGCCGCCGATGCCGACACCGATGCGGGCTCCGACACCCGTGCCGGTGCCAATGCCGCGGGGAACCGGGCCAGGCCGAGCCGTGGGCGGCCGCGTAGCAGGCCGAGCACGCTGGCGAGGTCGGGCATGGACTCGACGACCGCGCCCGGGACCAACGACGCCTCGCCCGCGTTGGGTTCGGGCACGACGATGTTCGCCAGGCCGGCCTCGACCGCAGCGAGAACGGCTGGCAGCACCCCGCGCACCGGCCGAAGCCGGCCGTCGAGCGCGAGCTCACCGATCAGGACCCTGCTACCGAGGGCGGCTGCGGGGACCACGCCGGCGGCGCCCAGGATCGCGGCGGCCATGGCCAGGTCGAAGCCGCTGCCGGATTTGGGCAGGGTCGCCGGGAACAGGCCGACCGTGATCCGGTGGTCCGGCCAGCGCTCACGCGAGTTGACGACAGCGGCCCGCACCCGGTCCCGGGCCTCGTGGAGTGCCGCGTCCGGAAGGCCGATGAGCGTCAGCCCGGGCAGGCCGCGGGCCAGGTCGGCCTCCACCTCGACGAGATGGCCCTCGATACCGACGACCGCGACGGCCAGCGACCGCGCAAGCGCCATCAGAAGGCACCCCGCCGGTGCTCCACCCGGACGGACCCCTGCCGCTCCCGGTAGACCGACAGCACGTCGAAACGGATGATCGCCGGTGGATGCGGGTGCTCGGCCAGCCACCGCACGGCCAGCCGCCGGATTCTCGCCGCCTTGCGGCCGACCACGGCGTCCGGGCCGCTCCCGTAGTCCGCGCCGCTGCGCGTCTTCACCTCGCAGAAGACGAGCGTGTCGCCGTGGCGGGCGACGATGTCGATCTCGCCGTCCCGGCAGCGCCAGTTCCGGGCAAGGATCTCCGCACCGTCGGCGCTCAGGTGGCGCGCGGCGACGTCCTCACCGAACTTGCCGAGCCGCTGACTGACCCGCATCCGAGGCTCCGTCCCACCGGGGGTCGGTCGCCCGCCGGTGAGATCAGGTTCCGCGTGCGCGAGCCGTCGGTGGCCGCTGAAGGGAGACCTGTGGACAAGGTTTTCTCGTCCACAGGGTCACCCGGAGCGGTCCGCGCGACGGGCACCACGGGGCACCACCGTCCGCGACGGCACGCGAACCGGTGGCGCGCCGTCGCTCAGAGCTCGGCCTTGGTGAGCTCCTCGACGTTGATGTCCTTGAAGGTGACGACTCGCACGTTCTTCACGAATCGGGCGGGACGGAACATGTCCCACACCCAGGCGTCCCGCAGGGTCAGTTCGAAGAAGACCTCGCCGTCCGTACTGTTCCGGACCTCGATCTGATAATCGTTCGCGAGATAGAAACGACGCTCCGTCTCGATCACGTACGAGAACAACCCGACCACGTCGCGGTACTCGCGGTAGAGCTGGAGCTCCATCTCGGTCTCGTACTTTTCGAGATCCTCCGCGCTCATGCGGTCTCCGTGACGCCACGCAGGCTGGTCATAGCAACCCTGTCCTCCAGCCGCAACGATCGTGTTTCCCCTGCCGGCGCCGCCAGCGCGGCGACGTTGACATATGACAGTCGGTGCTGCTCGCACGGCCCGTACCGCGTCATCGCGGCGGTGTGCGCCGCTGTGACGTAGCCCTTGTGCTGCGCGAAATCGTACTCGGGATACCGCTTGTGCAAACTACGCATGATCCGGTCCCTGGTCACCTTGGCCACGACCGACGCCGCGGCGATGCACCCGACCATCAGGTCGCCTTTGATCACCGCCAGCGACTCGGCCCCAAGACCCGCGACCGCGAACCCGTCGGTGAGCACATACCTCGGCCGGACGTCGAGCGCCGCCACCGCCCGCCGCATCCCCATGATGTTGGCGACGTGCACGCCGTTCCGATCGATCTCGGCGGCGGGGATGACGATGGTCGACACCGCCGCCGCCGCTGCCAGAACATCCGCGTGGACCTCCTCGCGGACCCGCTCGGTGAGGAGCTTCGAGTCGGCCAGCCGCCTGAGCAGCCCCAGACGACGCTGATCCAGGACGACGGCGGCCACCACCATCGGCCCGGCGCAGGCTCCCCGGCCGGCCTCGTCCACACCTGCGACCGGCCCGAGCCCGCGTCGGACGAGCGCCCGTTCGTAGCCGAAGAGGCCGGCGTCGGAGCGGATCGCCGTGCCACGCACGTCCATCGCGATCAGGGTGAACCGCCCATGCCGCGCCGTCTCGCCCACCGCCTGCGCGGGCCGCAGCGCCGCTCCCCGCTCGCCCGCGTCGACCAGCCGATGGACCGCCCGCCGGTCGACCGCCGCCCGCCCGAGTGCCGCCGCCGGCTCGCGGGAACGGCGAGGGCGAGTGCGCCGACCGGGGCGATCAGCAGATCCGCGGATCCGGTGCTTCCGGGCACGCCGACCGCGCCCGGCGGCGAACTCGGTGCCGTCTCGTCGGACGTCGGAGCGGGCGTCCGAGCAGGCGCGGCGGAGGCCGATGGGATGCCGGAGAACGTGCCGGGCACCGTGAGCAGGCCGAACCGGCCGAGCGGCCACACCCGCACGAACGCCCGGCCGATCACCTTGTCCTGCGGGACCGGGCCGTTCTGGCGGGAATCCGACGAGCGAGAGCGGTGATCGCCCATCAGCCACAGGTCCCCGTCGGGGACCGTGAACGGCCCGAACGCCTGGAAGTCGTTCTCGTAGACGTACGGCTCGTCCAGCGCCTTGCCGTTCACCGTCACCCGCCCGGCGGCGTCGCAGCACGCGACGACGTCACCGCCTACGCCGATCACCCGCTTGATGAAGTCCTTCTCGCTCGGCGCGCCGAGGCCCAGCAGCTCCTGTGCGCCGCGGATGAACCTGCTCAGGCCGTTGGCCGGCGGGGCCACGATCGATTCCCGCTCGAAACCGGTGCCCTCGCCGTTGAACACGACGATCTCGCCCCGGTGCACGTCCCGGAAATGGTAGATGACCTTGTTCACCAGGACCCGGTCGTCGATGAGCAGCGTCCGCTCCATCGACTCGGACGGAATCCAGAACGCCTGGACGAACACGGTCTTGATCAGCAGCGCCAGCAGGAACGCGACCAGCACCAGGACCGGCAGCTCGCGCAGGAAGGAGCCGCGCCCGCGGTCCCGCCCCGCCGGCGGGCGCGAGATCCGCCGGCCCGTCGCCGCAGGCTCACCGCCCCCGCCCCCGGCCGCGCCCTCGTGCCCGGCCGTTCCGGTAGGCCCGTCCGGCCCGTTTGGCGGGTGCACGGCGTCGCCCGTCAGGTCACCGCGCTCATCCCGGCCGCGGGTGTCCGAGGCCAGCCCGGAATCGGCCAGGCCGGAATCCGCAGCGCGCCGGGAGTCCGAGACGTCGGTGCCGGTGTCCCAGGGGAGAGCCGCGTCACCGCGCTGCCCGTGACCACCCGCCGCAGCGCCTGAGGCCGGGCCGTCGGACGGCAGACCGCCCTGCGCCTGACCACCGAACGGCTCGGGCGTGCCCCGGTCCGATCCACTCACTGCGCCACCTCGCGAGGTCGGCCGTCATTCGTCACGGAACGGGTCGACACCCGCCCATGGCCGTGGCCTGACCGGTTCGACCCACGACCTGACCATCCTGCTGCACCGCTCACGCGGCGAAGTGGTTTGGTGAGCGGCCAGTCGCCGGAAGTCCTGCGACGAGGTCACCGGGCTGCCGGCCCGCGCGCGGGATCAGCGGCCGACCGGCTCGCGCTTCTCCTTGATCTTCGCGGCCTTGCCGCGGAGCTGGCGGAGGTAGTAGAGCTTCGCCCGGCGGACGTCACCGCGCGTCACGACCTCGACCCGCGAGACGATCGGGCTGTGGAGGGGGAAGGTCCGCTCCACACCGACACCGAAACTCACCTTGCGGACGGTGAACGTCTCGCGCACGCCGCCCCCCTGGCGGCGGATCACGACGCCCTGGAAGACCTGGATGCGCTGGCGGTTACCTTCGACCACACGCACGTGGACCTTGAGCGTGTCGCCCGGCCAGAACTCCGGCACGTCGGTCCTGCGCGACTCGGCGTCGAGGCTGTCCAGGGTGTGCATGGCAGTCGCTTCCTCAGAGGTTGTCACAGTCAAATGCATGAACGCCGGAACGTGCCCGGCGGGCCGCGTCGACCGGCACGCCACTCGACGCGGGGCACCGCACCGACCCAGGGCCGGGCGAGCACACGCCGGGACGGCGGAAACCGGAACAGCGGCTACGCCGGGTCGGCGAACCGACCGGGGCGCCGGATCGGCGGACCGACAGCGCCGATCACGATATCGCGTGTCGCTACGACGCCGCTCACGACAACTCCGATCGCGGCAGGGCCGGTCACAGCTATGTCGATCATCAAAGCATCGGTCACGACCGCATCAGTCACGACAACGTCGGCCAGAGAACCGGCGGACACCGCATCCTACTGTGCCACACGATCGCGACGTCCGGTCGCCAGGCCCCTCCCCAGTACCACGCGCGGCGCGGCCGACCCGGCCACCACGGGCCGGCTCACGCCCCGCCCCGTCCACACCTCGCGGCCAGGCTGGTCGGCGGCTCGATGTCGGCCGCCCGGCTCGGCGATGGCGGAGGACGGCGAAGAAGTCAGGCGACGGAGCACTCAGGAAGCTCAGGAACAGTGGCTCGACGCACAACCCGACGGAGCCGGCCCGTCACCGATCGTGCCTCTCCCGGCAACCGTCACCGCGTCCTCGACACCCGTTACAGGGGGGTCGTCCCCGCCGCCATGGGCGGCCACGATGGTGCTCGCCACCACCGCGCGGTCGGCGTCCGACAGCTCGATCCGGTCGAGCAGCTCCGGGCGCCTTCGGCGGGTCCGGCGCAGCGCCTCCTCCCGCCGCCACCGGGCGATCGCCGCGTGGTCGCCGGAGCGGAGGATCTCGGGCACCGCGCGGCCCTCCCACACCGGGGGCCTGGTGTAGACCGGCCCCTCGAGCAGCCCGTGGGCGAAGGAGTCATCGATGATCGACTCCGCGTTGCCGACGACGCCGGGAAGCAGCCGCGTCACCGCCTCGACCATGACGAGTGTGGCGACCTCGCCGCCGGCGAGCACGTAGTCGCCGATCGAGATCTCGTCGTCGGCCCAGGCGTCCACCACCCGGCCGTCGATGCCCTCGTAGCGGCCGCAGCAGAAGATCAGCCAGTCCTGTTCCGCCAGCTCGGCGGCGTAGCTCTGGGTGAACGGAACACCGGCCGGGGTGGGCACCACGACTCGGGGACGACGCGACGGATCACGGGCCACGATGTCGCGCAGCGCCGCGTCCCACGGCTCCGGGCGCATGACCATGCCCGGCCCCCCGCCGTACGGGGAATCATCGACGGTGCGGTGGACGTCGTGCGTCCACGCGCGCAGGTCGTGGGTCTGGATGTCGACGAGGTCCCGGGACGCGGCGCGGCCCACCAGGGCCAGCTCCAACGGGCGCAGATAGTCCGGGAAGATCGTCACGACGTCGATGCGCATCCGCTGCCTTCGTCAGAGGGAGGTGGGCCGCACCCGGTGGGCGGCGCCTCGAAACGGGGCGGTGACGGAGCCGGGAGCGCCGGCCGGGCGGGAGCGCCGAATCAGTCGAGGTCGAGCAGGCCGGGAGGCGGGTCCACCACGATGTGCCCCGCCGCTGGGTCGACGGTGGGCACGATCTCCCGGACGAACGGCACCAGGTACTCCCCGCCCTCGGGACGGCCGATCGCGAGGATCTCCCCGCCCGGGGAATGGATGACGTCGACGACCTCACCGAGGACGTCCCCGGCAGGCGTGCGCGCGTGCAGGCCGACCAGGTCGCGATCCCACCACAGCTCGCCGTCGTCGTCCTCGTCGTCGGGGTCGACCGCCGGGCCGCACTCGTCGGAGTCGATGGTGAGGAAGCTGCCCCGCAGCGCCTCGGCGGCGTCACGGTCCGTGACCCCGTCGAAGTGGACCAGCAGACGGCCGGAATGCCACCGGGACGCCACGACGGACAGCACCGTCGCGCCCGGCGGCCCGGCGGCCCGGGCGGCGCCGGAATCGCCCGCCGAGCCAGGACCAGCCGCCGTGCCGACGGCGTCCGCCGCACCCGCGGCGTCCGCCGCACCCGCGGCGTCAGCCGGGCCGGCGGCGCCCGCGGCCGGCCGCGAGGCCGGCCCATCGGCCACCTGGCGAACCAGGCGGGCCCCCGGCGCGAAACGGCGCTCCGGCAGGTCGGTGCGGACGTCGACGGTCACGTCGCCACGAATGCCGTGCGGACGGCCGACCCGCCCGACGACGACAGGCTCACCCATGGGACGCGGCCACGTGCCCATGAAGGCGATGGGCACGGAGACGATGAGCGCACACGGCTACCGGTCCACGTCGACGACGTCGATCCGCAGACCGCGACCGCCCACACCGCCCATCACGGTGCGCAACGCCCGAGCCGTCCGGCCGCGCCGGCCGATGACCTTGCCGAGGTCGTCGGGGTGCACCCGGACCTCCAGCGTCCGGCCGCGCCGGTTGCTCGACAGATCCACCCGGACATCGTCGGGATAGTCGACGATGCCTCGGACGAGGTGCTCGAGGGCCGCTTCGAGCACTTACTGCCCCGCGGCGGACTCGGCGGGCGCCGACTCGGCACCGTCGGCCGCGGCCGACTTCTTCGCCTTCTTCGGAGTGGTGGCGGGCTTGTCGTCCGCCGCGGCCGCGGCGCGGGCCGCCTCCGCGAAGATCTCCCGCTTGTCGGGCTTGGGAGCCGCGACCTTCATCGGCGGGGGAGCGGGCAGGCCCTTGAACTTCTGCCAGTCGCCGGTCACCTTGAGGATCGCGAGCACGGGCTCGGTCGGCTGGGCGCCGACGGAGAGCCAGTGACCGACGCGGTCCGGGTCGACCTTGATGATGCTCGGGTCGGACTTCGGGTGGTACTGCCCGATGGCCTCGATGACCCGGCCGTCCCGCTTGGTGCGGGCGTCGGCGACGACGATGCGGTAGTGCGGCTCGCGCATCTTGCCGAGGCGCTGAAGTTTGATCTTTGTTGCCACGGTGGTCGTACGGCTCCAGACATATCGATGACCACCGGAACACACGGACTAGCCGTGACGCCCCGATGGCGGGAGAACACCGCCGACGACCAGCCACCACGGAGGTCCCTGAGGGAACTCACCTGAGAGCGGCCACGCCGACGCCGGCAGGCAGGGCCTGTATGACCTTACAGTCTGCCAGATCACCTGCCGACGCAACGCCCGGGGCACCCGGGTCTTCGCCAGGGCCCCCGCCGGGCGGGTGGGTTCGCGCGGGTCAGCGGCCTGGGCGGGGACGCCGCGGCGGGGTGTCGCCGCCCCCGAAGCCACCCTGCTGGATGAGCGAGGACAGGTCAGGCATGCCCTGCAGGCCGTCGCCCCCAAGGCCGAGCGCCGGCGGGCCGTCCTGGGGCGCGTTGCGGCGGTCCTGCGCCTGCGCGGCGCGTGCCGCCGGGTTTCCGCTGCGCCGCGCGCCCTTGCCCTTCTTGGCGGCCTTGCGGGCCTGGGCCGCCTTCGCGCGTGCCATTCCCGCCGGCAGGCCGGCGCCGCCGGCCATCTGCCGCATCATCTTGCGCGCCTCACCGAAGCGGTCCAGTAGTTGGTTGACCTCGGTGACGGTCACGCCGGACCCGCGCGCCACCCGGGCCTTGCGGGATGCCTGGAGGATCTTCGGGTCCCGCCGCTCGGCCGGCGTCATGGACCGGATGATGGCGACGACCCGGTCGAGGTCACGGTCGTCAACCTGGGCGAGCTGGTCCTTGATCTGCCCCATTCCGGGCAGCATCCCGAGCAGGTTGCCGATCGGGCCCATCTTGCGAACGGTGAGCATCTGCTCGAGAAAGTCCTCGAGCGTGAACTCCGAGTTGGCCATCTTGACCGCCATCGCCTCGGCCTGCTCGACCTCGAACGCCTTCTCGGCCTGCTCGATGAGCGTGAGCATGTCGCCCATGCCGAGGATGCGCGAGGCCATCCGCTCGGGGTGGAAGACGTCGAAGTCGTCGAGGGTCTCGCCGGTGGAGGCGAACATGATCGGCGCCCCGGTCACCCGGGCCACCGACAGCGCGGCACCACCGCGCGCGTCACCGTCAAGCTTGGTCAGCACGACACCGGTGAAGCCGACTCCGTCGGCGAAGGCCTGGGCCGTGGAGACGGCGTCCTGGCCGATCATCGCGTCGAGGACGAAGAGGATCTCGTCCGGCGAGACGGCGTCGCGGATGTCGGCGGCCTGGCGCATCAGCTCCTCGTCGACACCGAGGCGGCCGGCCGTGTCGACGACCACCACGTCGAAGACGTGGCGACGGGCGTGGGCGAGCGCGTCGCGGGCGACCCGCACCGGGTCACCGACACCGTTGCCGGGCTCCGGGGCGAAGACCTCGACCCCGGCCCGCTGGCCGACGACCTGGAGCTGGTTCACCGCGTTCGGGCGCTGCAGGTCGGCGGCGACGAGCAGCGGCGTGTGCCCCTGGGCTCGCAGCCAGCGGCCGAGCTTGCCGGCGAGGGTCGTCTTGCCGGTTCCCTGCAGGCCGGCGAGCAGGATCACGGTCGGCGGCGTCTTGGCGAAGCGCAACGTGGTCGTGCCGCCGCCGAGAATGGCGACGAGCTCCTCGTTGACGATCTTGATGACCTGCTGCGCCGGGTTGAGCGAGGTGCTCACCTCGGCCCCGCGGGCCCGCTCGCGGATGGCGGCGACGAAACCGCGGACGACCGGCAGCGCGACGTCGGCCTCCAGCAGCGCCACCCTGATCTCACGGGCGGTGGCGTCGATGTCGGCGTCGGTCAGCCGCCCCCTGCCACGCAGCGACGTGAAGACCTTGTCGAGGCGGCTGGAAAGGGTGTCGAACACGCGCACACACTCCGAGATCGCAGACGGACCGCAGGCACCAGCGTACGCACCCCGCGCCGATCCGGAACCGGGACCCGGGACGACGTGAGGCCCGCCGTGGACGGGACGCCCGGCCCGGCGAGGCGTGCCCGCACGGATCCCGGCACGACGCCGGCCGGCTCCGCCCTCTGCGCTGAGGAGGGCGAGACACCTCGCCGGAGGCTCACATGCCCGACCGATCAAGACCCGGTCGCGGCCTGGGGCGCGGCTGTCCGCGGATCCCGATGGATCCGCACAGGCGGAAAGACTAGATCAACCCAGGTCCGAGCGGAAGTGGCTCGAGCGGCCGGAGCTGTGGTCCTCCGGTGCCCCCTCGCAGTGAGCAGGCGCGCCGCGGTGCGGCCGCGGTTCCGCGGAACCGCGGCCGCACCGCGGAGGCCACGTAAAGGCGCGGCCTGACGGTCGCGCGGCCGTCAGGCCGGCTCGCCCAGCAGCGCGTCGACGAACGCCTCCGGCTCGAAGGGCGCCAGGTCGTCCGGGCCCTCACCGAGGCCGATCAGCTTGACCGGGACACCGAGCTCCCGCTGCACAGCGATGACGATCCCGCCCTTGGCGGTGCCGTCCAGCTTGGTCAGCACGACGCCGGTGATGTCCACCGCCTCGGTGAACACCCGGGCCTGGACGAGGGCGTTCTGCCCCGTGGTGGAGTCCAGGACCAGGAGGACCTCGTCCACCGGGCTCTGCTTGCCGACGACCCTCTTGATCTTCGTCAGCTCGTCCATCAGGCCGACCTTCGTGTGCAGCCGCCCGGCCGTGTCGACGAGCACGGTGTCAGCACCGTCGTCGATCCCGCGCTTGACGGCCTCGAAGGCGACCGACGCCGGGTCCGCCCCCTCCGCGCCGCGCACGGTCGTCGCCCCGACCCGGCCGCCCCAGGTCTCCAGCTGGTCGGCGGCGGCCGCGCGGAAGGTGTCCGCCGCGCCCAGCACGACCGAGCGGCCGTCCGCGACGAGCAGCCGAGCGATCTTGCCGCAGGTTGTGGTCTTTCCGGTGCCGTTGACGCCGACGACAAGGACCACGGCGGGCCGGTCCGGCGCGGACGTCCGCAGCGACCGGTCGGTGGTCGTGCCGACCTGGGCGAGCAGTTCGTCGCGCAGCATCAGCCGGGCGTCGGCCGCCGTGCGCGCCCCGAGCACCCTGGTGCGCTCGCGCAGCGCCTCGACCATCTCGGCCGTGGCCGTGACTCCGACGTCGGCGACGAGCAGTGTCGCCTCGACGTCCTCCCACGCCTCCTCGTCCAGGTTGTCCCCGGACAGCAGCGCCAGCAGACCGCGGCCGAGCGCGTTCTGCGAACGGGCGAGCCGGGCGCGCAGCCGTACCATCCGGCCCGTCGCGGGCGCGGGCACTTCGATCGGGGCCCGCGGGGCGACGATCTCGGGCCCGGTGACCGGCACGCTGTCCGCGCCCGCCGTGCCCGCCGCGCCGGCGGGGGCCGGCCCGCCCTGCCCGACCAGCCCGGCCGGCGAGTCCGCCGTCTCGCCGGGCAGGCCCGACCGGCCGGGTGGGGCCGCACCGGTCTGCGGGGATGTCGGCGGGATCGTCGGTGTGGCGACACCCGACCGAGCGGACGGCGCGGCGCCCGCGTCCGGCCGGTCCGCGTCCCGCGACCCGCCCCGACGGGAGCGTGAGCGCAGGGCGGTGCCGGCCACGAGGCCGACCATGCCGACCAGGACCACGGCGATCACAACGATGAGGATGACCAGCTCCACGACACGATCCTTACAGATCGCCGGGCAACCATCGCTCGCCCACCCCGTGACCACCGCAAGCGGGGCGGCCCGGAGGAGTGGTCACGCGCCCTCGTTACCGGCTCGCGGTGTGGTTTGGCCGTCCGGCGGCCCGCAGCGGGGCCGGCGACAGGGCACAGCCCCCGACTCGGCGGCCACTACCAGCCGTCACCGACTGTCAGGCGGAGGCGCGCTGGCGCAGCCGCTGACTGATCACCGTGGTGACGCCGTCACCGCGCATCGACACACCGTAGAGGGCGTCAGCGATCTCCATCGTGCGCTTCTGGTGCGTGATGATGATCAGCTGCGACTTCTGCCGCAGCCCCTCCACGGCGTTGAGCAGGCGGCCCAGGTTCCGGTCGTCCAGGGCCGCCTCGACCTCGTCCAGGACGTAGAACGGCGAGGGCCGGGCCCGGAAGATCGCGAGCAGCAGCGCGAGGGCGGTGAGCGAGCGCTCGCCGCCGGAGAGCAGTGACAGCCGCTTGACCTTCTTCCCCGGTGGACGCGCCTCGACCTCGATCCCGGTGGTCAGCATGTCGTCCGGATCGGTCAGGACGAGCCGTCCCTCACCGCCCGGGAAGAGCGTGGCGAAGACCACCTCGAATTCACGCGCGGTGTCGGCGAACGCTGTCTCGAACACTTCCCGGACCCGCGCGTCGACCTCGTCGACCACGAGCAGAAGATCACGCCGGGTGCTCTTCAGGTCGTCCAGCTGGGTGGAGAGGAAGGCTGCGCGCTCCTGCAGCGCGGCGAACTCCTCCAGGGCCAGCGGGTTGATCTTCCCGAGCCGGGCGAGCTGCTTCTCCGCCCGGCCCGCCCGCGCCACCTGCTCGGCCCGGTCGAACGGCGTCGGCACGCCGTCCGGCTCGTCGGGCGGCACCGGGACGTCCGGGCCGAACTCGGCGATCAGGTCGTCCGCCGCGACGCCGTGCTCCTCGAGGGTCTTCGCCTCCAGGGTCTCGACCCGCAGGCGCTTCTCGGCCCGCGCCAGCTCGTCGCGGTGCGCGGCGTCGCGCAGCGCGGCGAGCTCGGTCGCCTGGCCGCGGACCTGCTCACGCACCGTGCCGAGCTCGGCCTCGGTGTCCCGCCGCGCCGTCTCGGCCGTCTCCCGCTCGGTCGCGGCGGCGGCGAGCGACCTCTCGAGTGCCTCCAGCGCGACGCCCGCCGCGTCGGCCAACGCGGCCGCGGTCGCGGACTGGCGCTCGCGGACCTCCCGGCGCCGGGCCGCGGCGGCCCGGGCCGCCCGCTCGTTGGCCGCCGAACGCATGAGTGCGTCGGCCCGACCGTGCAGGCTGCGGGCGCGCTCCTCACTGGTCCGCACGGACAGCCTCGCCTCGACCTCCGCCGCGCGGACCGCGGAGGTCGCCGCGACCAGCCGGTCGCGTTCCGCGGGCGAGCGCTCCCCGACGTCCGGTTCGGACGAGCTGGCCGCCAGCTGCGACTCCAGCTCGGTGAGCGCCCCGTAGGCCTGGTCGCGGGCCGTCTCCGCGGCGAGCCTGGACCGCTCGAGCCGGCTGATCTCCCCGGCGGCGGAGCCCCTGGTCCGCTCGATCTGAGCGAGGTGCTCGGACAGGGCCCGGTGGCGCGCGTCGGCGGCATGGCGCTCGGCGAGCGCGGCGTCGATCGCGGCGCGGGCCCGCTCGACCTCGGCCCGCGCAGGGCCCATCTCCTCACGGGCCGCCTCGCGGCGGGCGGACGCCTCGGTCGCGCCGCGGTCGGCCTCGTCCGCGGCGGTCTGGATCTCGAGCACCGACGGTGGCGTGGCGCTGCCGCCAACCGCCGACCGGGGCCCGACGACGTCCCCGTCCCGGGTGACGACCCTGGCCTCCGGACTGTGCTCGATCACCCGCCCGGCGACGTCGAGGTCGTCGACGACGACCGTGTCGGCGAGCAGCTCCCGCAGGGCCGGGGCGTACCGGGCGTCGACCACCGTGACCAGGTCGAACGCGTACACGGCGCCGGCCGGCAGGTCCGGCTTCCGGTCCGCGGGACGTCCCTGCGGGGAACCACCGCCCGCTTCGGCCCGGTCGGCCCCGTCCGCCTGATCGGCCGGGTCGACCCCATCCGTTTGATCAGCCCGGTGGGGCTGGTCCACGCGGTCGGCCGGGACGAGGGCGGCTCGGCCGGCGTCGGCGGTACGCAGCCAGCGCAGGGCGGCCAGCGCGTCGGCGGGCGTACCGACGAGCAGCGCGTCGGCGGCGGGGCCCAGCGCCGCCGCGATCGCCGCCTGCGCACCCGGCGCGACGGTGACGAAGCTGGCGAGCCGGCCGATGACCTGGACGGAGGGCTCCAGCGGCGGAAGCTGCGCGGGAACCGCCTGCCGCGGGTCGTTCCGCCCGCCACGGCCCGGCCGGCGCTTGCGGCCACCGCCCCCAGCCCCCTCTCCCGCGCTGTTGCCGCCATCGCCGGCGGCGCCGGTACCAGCGTCGGCCGGTGTCGTCTCCCCTGCCGCCGCGCGCAGCAGGGCGCTGGCCCCGTCCGCCGGCTCGAGGGAGAGCTCCAGCGCGTCGCGGCGCGCCTGCCAGGAGGCACGGTCGCGCTCCGCCGCCCGCTCGGCGTCGCGCAGGACCTCCAGGCGCTCGCTCGCCGCCTCATGGACGGCGACGGCCTCGCTGTGCCGCTGCGCGACCTCGTCGCGGGCGGTCTCGATCCTCGCGAGCTCCGTGTCGAGCGCAGAGCGGGACCCGGCAGTCTCGGCGTCCCGGGCGCGGGCGGCATCCAGTGCCTCGGTCATCCGCACGATGTCCGCCTCGGCGGCCCCCGCACGGGACCTGGCGGCCTCGACCCGCCCGCCGAGCCGCGCGATTCCCTCCCTGCGGTCCGAAGCCGCCTTCGCCGCGGCGAGAAGCACCTTCTCCTCCCGCGCAAGCTCCTCTTCCAGCGAGCCCCGGCGGGCGACGACCTCCTCGAGGGTCTCCCGGTCCAGCTCGAGACGCTCGGTGAGCGCGAGCTCCTGCTCTCGGACGGCCGTCGCCTCCTGCTCCAGCTCCTCCGGGTCGCGACCGCCGCGGTGCTCCTCCGCCGAGCCCAACAGGCGGGAGCGCTCGGCGGCGAGCGACCTGCTCCCCCGCAGCCGTTCCCGGATCGAGGCCAGGCCGTACCAGGTCTCGGCCGCCGCCGCCGCCCGGGGGACGACCGCGGCCAGCCGCGCCTCGAGCTCAGCCTCCCGTCGCTGCCCGTCGGCCAGCGCCTTCTCCGTCTGGGCGACCCGCAGCCGCAGCACGTCCTCGTCGGCGGCGTCGGAGGCGATCGCGCAGCGGGCGGTGGCCAGATCGTCCGCGAGCAGCCGGAGCCGGGAGTCGCGCAGCGCCGCCTGGATCACGCCCGCCTTGCGCGCGATCTCCGCCTGGCGACCGAGCGGCCCGAGCTGACGCCGCAGCTCGGCGGACAGGTCGGTGAGGCGGGTGAGGTTCGCGGCCATCGCCTCGAGCTTGCGGAGCGCCTTCTCCTTGCGCTTGCGGTGCTTCAGGACACCGGCCGCCTCCTCGATGAACGCGCGGCGGTCCTCGGGCCGGGCGTGCAGGACGGCGTCGAGCTGGCCCTGGCCGACGATCACGTGCAGCTCGCGACCGATGCCGGAATCGCTCATCAGCTCCTGGATGTCCAGGAGCCGGCAGGTGGTGCCATTGATGGTGTATTCGCTCTCACCGCTGCGGAACATCAACCGCCCGACGGTGACCTCGGAGTACTCGATCGGCAGCGCGCCGTCGGTGTTGTCGATCGTCAGCAGGACCTCGGCACGGCCCAGTGCGGGGCGCGACGGCGTGCCGGCGAAGATGACGTCCGACATGGTGCCGCCGCGCAGGGCTTTGGCGCCCTGCTCACCCAGCACCCAGGCGATCGCGTCGACGACGTTGCTCTTGCCCGAGCCGTTGGGACCCACGACACAGGTGATACCGGGCTCGAGATGCAAGGTGGTCGAGCTCGCGAACGACTTGAAACCCCGCAGGGTAAGGCTCTTGAGATGCACCGGGCTCCGGGCGGCGGAGGGAACGGCAACCCCCGCTACCGGGCCGGCGACCACCGACCCGGACGAAGATCGACCGACATTCGTCCCGCTCATGGTACCGAGGGACGCCCGGCGCCCCGGCGAGCGTCGTCCTGCCCCGCACGTCGCCGCGGGACCGCACGGCACCGTGAGCGGGACCGCGCCGACCGGAGAACCGGCAGCCCGATCCGTATGTGCGGCCGCAGTCATACGGCCGCTGTCGTGTGCGCGAAGGCGGCACGCCAGCCCGCGAGGGCACCGTCCACAAAGGCGGAGCCAGCGGTGGATCAGCACCCGAGCACACCAAATAGACTCAAGGCTACATAACGCCTACCCTGAGCGATGGAAATTAGGCATGATCGCCCACGGGCGCACCTGGGTGTGCCCGTGGGACACTAGGGCACACCCGAGTGGGACGCACGCAGGCGCGACGGAGCCTGCCCGGCTGATGAACCAGGGGGGTCCGTGCCGTGCTGGACACTGCATATGGGGCACACAGGGTGCCCGGATGTCGGGGCTCGGGGGCTCAGGTGAGCGCAGGCTCCACGTCGAGCGCGCGCACGTCGGCAGGGACGTCGACACCGTCCACGAGTGCCTCGTTCACCGCCCGGACGCGTGCAAGCTCTGACTCGAGCTCAGCTACTCGGGCGCGAAGACGGCGTACCTCGTACGAGAGACGCATGTCGCTGCCGGAACCGACGTGGCCGAAAAGGGCCTTCGCCATGGTGATGGTCCTCCACGATGAGTGACCTAGCGGGATGTTGGGCGCGACGGGACCAGAAAGATCGGAGCGCGGCCCAGAGAATGACCTAAGAATCCCACGTCAGGCGACCGAAAGTCAAGAGCATGCCACAAGGCCCCTGCCCGGTCCGCCGAACATCGGAAAATCCTCGCCGGCGTACACCCGACGGGACACATGACCCGGGACCAGTTGCAGCACGTTCACCCCCGCTCCGCCATGTGGCGAGTTCGACAGGTGGCTTGTTCCTCATCCCCTTCCTCCCACGTTCGGGCCTGCCACCAGCCACGATCATGCGATGCCGCAAGGGAAGCAGGGCGGCGCGAAGTGACAGCGGACAGCATTGATCAACAATCGACGCGGTGACGGCGTGGTCCCACCGGGCAAAAACGCACTCACGCCGCCGAAGGCTTCTCCGCGAAGTTCGCCGCCGTTCGTACACGCGTCGCCGCAGATTGCGCGTCTGTTCAATCGACGCGTTCGCGCCCTTCGTCCGACGCGCTTCAGCGCCGCAGGAAGCCAGCCAATCCGCCCCGCGGCTCGCCCCAGACATGATCGACCCGCTCGGTGTGCCCCGGGGTGTGACCGGTCACCAACAGCTCGAGCAGCGCCTCGCAGGCGCCCCGCTCACCCTCCGCGATCACCGCTACGGCACCGTCGGGCAGATTGGTGGCAGAGCCGACCAGCCCGAGACGACGGCCCTTGGTGCGCACGTAGTCACGGAACCCGACTCCCTGGACAAGACCTTCGACCCGGGCGGTGAGGCGGACCACGTCCCCGCCGGAGGCGTCCTTCGTCGCGCGAACCTCGTTCATCGGGGCGGTAGGGTACTAGCCATTGTGGACACCATGTGCATCGAGAGCGCGCAGCTCAACAGGGACGCCCAGGCCACCGTTCAGGCCGGGCCGCGACGTGGGACGCCGTCAAGCGAGACCACCGTTGGTGACCGCGTGCACACGCCGAGGCGATCTGCGATTCGGCGATCTCTCGCGTGTGCCGCCGCCGCGGGCTCGATAGGTGCCGCACTCCTCCTCTCCGGTTGTGGTCAGGACTTTCATCAGGACGGTGGGGTCACCCCGGTTCCGCACGCCAGCACCGAGGGCGTCCGCACCGTGACGCCGGCCCCGGCACCCTCCGAGGAGGTGATCGGGCCGGGCTACGCGCCGCCTCGCGGCGAGCGGCCGACTCAGACCGCGGTGCCCAACCTGCCCGGCGGCAAGCTGTAGGTATCTGACGAGTCGGTGCGGCCGGGTCCTGGTCGCACCGACTCCTGGCGCCACACCGACTCCAGGTCAGCCCTCGGGCGGATCTGCGCACGGCCCCGTCATCCGGTCAACTGATCTGCCGCCGCGCCCGCCGCTGCGACGGCACCCGCCTGCCCTCCCCGAGGTCTGCCCGCTGGCCGGCCTGATAGCCGTCCCGACCGCCGGATCCGGAGAGCTGCCTCGTTCGGGTCGTACGCAAACGCGGATAGACGCGGGCGAGATGTGCCTCGACCAGGCCCTCCCGACCGGCCAGCACGACCGCGACCGAACGCCGGGCGGCCGGCCCGGCGGCGGCCGGGCCGGCCGCCCGGCTCTCCTCCGCTCTGCGGCGCGCCGCCTCCTCGGCCTGGGCGAGCCTGTCCCGGACGGCGACGGCGAAGCCCGCCATCCAGGACCGGCGGAAAGCTCGCGGATCCTCCCAGGCCGGCGGACGGGCCGCCGCGAGGCCGTGCGCCTGCTGGACGAGCAGCGAGGTGTAGATCATCTGCACCCGCTCGATGTCGACCGCCATGCCGAACAGATGCGCGGAGTGCAGGGTTGCTCCGCCGCTGCCCGCCGGAGACGGCGCCGTGCGGTGCACGAGCCGGCAGCCCAGGGGGTCGGCGACGCTGGCGAGCAGAGAGATCTTGTCCCGCGCGTACGGCGCGTCGATGCCCATCACGACGTCGCCGGCGGCCGGGCCGGTGGGAGAACCGTCCTCGATCAGTGCCCGGTCGATGCCGTACTGGGCGATGAGCTCCGCCGCCTTGGCGTTGTAGCTCTCCCGGGCCGCGTCAGGCAGGCCCTCGGCCTCCGCCATCGCCAGCAGCTTGCGCACGCGGCCGAGCAGAGCGTCGGGGTTCATGGCGCCTCCGTCCACGGTCCTCCTCCGGAGTGGATACCAGAAGAGAACACAGTCTGTGAGGCCCCGCCGGACCGGGCATGGCTGTCGTCGCCAGCGCCCCCGGTCACGGCCACCGACGAGGCTGAGTCGAATACCTGCGGGATCCTGCTTCCCGCCCGACCGCCGCGTGCCGGACCGACCTGTGCCGGACCGACCTGTGCTGGACCGACCTGTGCTGGACCGGCTTGCTCCCGATCCGACGCGAAGCGATTCGACGCGAAGCGATTCGAACGTGTGTTCGAAGAATATCACCGGACCCGACGGGGCCGGGGCTGGCACGCCGGGCAGCTGAAGCTCGAGCGGTTCATGAACGCGTCCCGGCGGATGGTCGAGGCACAGCGGGAGCACGCCTGGCCGCCGCGTCCGTAGACCTCCAGCGAGCGTTCGAACAGCCCGCTGACGCCCTCGGTCGAGACGTAGAGCCGGTCGAAGGAGGTACCGCCGGCGGCCAGCGCCGCCGTCATCACCGTGCGGACCGCGTCAAGCAGCCGCAGCGCCTCGGCGCGGGTCACCGTCTCGGTCGGGCGGGCGTAGTGCAGGCGCGCGGCCCACAGGCCCTCGTCCGCGTAGATGTTGCCCACGCCGCTGATCAGCGTCTGGTCGAGCAGGGCGCGCTTGAGGCCGGTGCGCCGGCGGCGCAGCGCGTCGACGAAACGCTCCGGGTCGAAGTCGACGGAGAGCGGGTCGGGCGCGATGTGGGCGATCGGGGCAGGCAGCTCCGCCCCGCCCGAGACCACAGCAAGACCACCGAACGTCCGCTGGTCCACGAAGCGCAGCTCGCGGCCCTCGTCGGTGAACCGGAAACGGACCCGCAGGTGTACCTGGTCCGGGCTGTCCGCCGGAACCACGAGGAGCTGGCCGCTCATCCCGAGATGACCGAGCAGCGCGTCACCGACCGCCGGGCCGCCCGGTTCGGACAGCTCGGCCGGTTCAGACGGCTTGAGCGCCTCGGGAGGCCTGGGCGGTTCAGACGGCGTGAACCCGAGCCACAGGTACTTGCCGCGCCGGCGCGCCGTGGCCACCGTCTGCCCGACAAGCGAGGCGGCGAAGTGGTCGGCCCCGGCGAGATGGCGGCGGACCGCCCGCGGGTGATGGACCTCCACCTCGGCGACAGTGCGGCCGACCACCCCGCGCTCGAGGCCCCGGCGGACGACCTCGACCTCGGGCAGCTCAGGCATCACCAATGGCGAGAGTCATCGGGAGTCCCGCGCTGCCGGCGTCGAGTCGCCCTGGGCGGCGCCGGCCCTCACCGCCACGTCCACGTCCGCACCGCTCGCCGGCCCCGTTCCGTCCACCGCGGACGCCCGGCCCGACGCGGCGCCGTTGACCGAAGCGGCAGCTCCGTTACCCGAACCGGCGGCGGTGCCACCCGGTCCGGCGGCGCCGTTACCCGGAGCGGAGGCGCCTTTGCCGGAAGCGGTGGCGGTATCGCCCGGATCGGCGGCCGCGCCGGCCGTCAGCTCGTCCTCGGCGTTCACCGCCGAGCGCTTCTCGAGCACCGCGAAGGCGGCGGCCGCGGCGCGCTGCTCGGCCTCCTTCTTGCTACCGCCCTCACCCTCGCCGAGCACCTCGCCGGCGACCCGCGCGAACGCGGTGAACCGCTTCGCGTGATCGGGGCCGGCCTCGGTGACGGCGTAGTCGGGCGGGCCGAGGCCCAGCAGAGCCGTCTGCTCCTGCAGCGAGGTCTTCCAGTCCAGCCCGGCGCCGCGCCCGGCCGCCTCGTCGAGGAGTGGGTCGAAGAGCCGGTGGACGAACCCGGAGGCCACGTCGAGGCTGTTCGAAAGGTAGACGGCCCCGATCACCGCCTCCAGCGTGTCGGCCAGGATGCTGGGCTTGTCCCGCCCGCCGGTCGCCTCCTCGCCGCGACCGAGGAGCAGGTACGGCCCGATACCCGCCGTACCGATCAGCCGCGCGACGTCGGCCAGTGCCCGCATGTTCACCACCGAGGCACGCTGCTTGGCGAGCTGCCCCTCGGGGAGGTCGGGATGCCGGCGGAACAGCGCGGCCGTGACGATCAGACCGAGCACCGCGTCGCCGAGGAACTCCAGCCGCTCGTTCGTGGGCAGCCCGCCGTTCTCGTACGCGTACGAGCGGTGGGTCAGCGCGCGGTCGAGCAGCTCGGGGTCGATGTGGACGTCGAGCGCCTCGACCAATCCGTCCCGCGGCGGGGGAACCGACTGCGACCGGCTCATCGGGACAGCCCCGCCAGTTCCCGGCGGCGGTCGACGAGCGTCGCCATGGCCTGCCGCACCGCCCCGGAAAGCCCGGCGCGCGCGGCGCCCACGGCGGCGCGGACAGCCTCCGGCAGCGCTCCCGGCCCCACCGGGGCCGTCGCGGCCGGCCCACCCGCTCGGACGGCCGTACCGTCCACTCCCAGCACGATGATTCCCCCCTGAAGGTCCGAACTGTTCGCCTGCCAGCAGGCCGGGTCCGTCTCGGGCCGTGCCCGGCGCGCGCTGGGGTACAGCGCGGAGAGCACCACGTCACCGGTGTATCCGTCAGTGACGACGACGTCGACGCCGGTTCCGGTCCGGAGCCTGTCGGCGGTTACCGGACCGACGAGGTCGAGGCCCAGCGACGCGAGCAGGTCACCGGCCGAGCGGCGCAGCGGGTCCAGGAGGGCTGGCCGCGCCGACAGCAGCCCGACCGCCGGAGCGCCGACACCGTGCCGGACGCGCGCCAGGCATGCGCCCGCGAGGGCGAACTGGGCCAGCTCGTCGGCGGTCACGTCGACCGAGCCGCCCGCGTCGCAGAGGATCACCGGGGACTCGGCCGGCCCGACGACCGCGGCCGCGGCGGCCCGGGTCGCGCCGGGCACCAGCCCGAACGTGAACCCGGCCGCCGCGATGACCGCTTCGAGCGGGGCCACGGAGACCATCGCGTCGGCGTGGCCGTCCCGGACGAGACGGGCCGCGACGCGGACCCCGGCCTCACGCAGCGCACGTACCTCACGCAGCGCCTCGGGGCCCGGCGCCACGCCACGTGACGCGTTCACCAGCCGGACGCGGCCGCCCTCGAGCACACCGTACTCGGCGAGCACGGGGGCGACCGTGTCCGTGGGCGCCACCACGGTCAGGGTCACCCGCGGATCGGCATCGAGGACGGCGGTGATCTCGCCGAGCAGGTCGCCCGGCGGGGAGCCCGCTCCGATCAGGTCGACAGCGACACGTGCCATACCGTGGTCAGACGTCGAGCACCTGGCGATCGTTGTAACGGCCGCAGGTCGGGCACATGGTGTGCGGCCGGATCGTGTGCCCGCGCGAGCACTTGGCCAGCGCCGGCGCCTTGGCCTTCCACTGCGCCCGACGGGACCGGGTGTTGCTGCGCGAGGTGCGCCGCTTCGGGACTGCCACTAGTCCTTCTCCTTGTTATCGGTGGTGGCAGGGGCCTCGGCAAGGCCGGACAGAGCCGCCCACCTCGGGTCCTGCTGGGTGTGGGAATGGTCCGGCCCGAGATCGTCGAGCCGCCCACCGCAGTCGACGCACAGGCCGGCACAGTCGGGACGGCAGACCGGCGACAGCGGGAGGCTGAGCACGACGGCGTCACGCACCACCGGCTCGAGATCGACGTGATCGTCCACGAGGACGCTGGTGTCGTCCTCGTCCTCGGTCTCGACGGCCCGCTCCGGGTAGTAGAACAGCTCGAGGATCTCCACGGACGCCGAGTCGGAGACCTCGTCGAGGCAGCGGCCGCACTCGCCGACGAGGGGGACGGTGACCACCCCGCTCACGAGGACGCCCTCCATGACGGACTCGAGCCGCAGGTCGAGCTCGACGGCGGCACCGGTGGGCACGCGCACCAGCTCGGTGCCGAAATCCGACGGCTGGATGATCGTCGTCTCGACACGCCGCAGCGAGCCCGGCCGGCGGCCGAGCTCTCGGGTGTCGAGGACGTAGGGCCCCCTGGGGGCGCGCCGACGGGCTCGTTGTGTGGTCATGGCTGTCACAGCAGATGTTCTCACGTCGCGGTCGGTGTCGGAGTGACCTGGGGACGGGCACCGGTCGTACGGACCCGGAATACACCCGCCCCGAGCCTCCCGAATCGCCGCCACCCGGCCGGCCGTGAACCGATCGGCGTGGACGCCGGCCGGCCCGGCCCGGAGGCCGAACGACCTGGGTGACGACCTGGATGTGTCGAGAGGACGCGCCCACGTCACCGGGCACGGACCACCAGACTATCCGATCGGTGCTCCCGCGCCGGAGGTCAGCCGGACATGGCCCGTCATGCCACCGCGCGCGGCGGGCACACCGGCCCACCGCTCGCCGTCCTCCGGCCGGTCGGGGTCCATCCGCTGCCCGGGCGCGGCGGCGGCGTTCAGCGGCCCACCGAGACCGGCCGGGCCGGCGCCGGCGGCGTTGACGCCAGCCGGATCGATCCCACCGCCGTGCATCCCGTCGGCGTGCGGACCGCCAGCGTGCGGACCGCCAGCGTGCGGACCGCCAGCGCCGGAGAAAGCCGCCTCCGGGCCCGCCTGGCCGCCGGAGACCGCCGGGTGGAGGTCCGTTCCGCCGGCGCCGACCGCCGCCGACCACGAGCCCACCGGTGCGGCCGCCGCCGGCCCCACTCCCCCGAACTGGTGCGGGCCGGCCGGACCGCCGGCCCCGCCGTGGGCGCCGGCCCCGCCCGCCACAGCGCCACGGGAGGCCAGCCGCTCACGGCCCCGGGCGACCGAGGCGAGCGTGCGGTCGAGGACCTCCTCGAACCCGGCCAGCTTGCCGTCGACGTAGGAGTCGATCTGGCTGCGCATGTCGTCCGACGCCTGGCGGGCGGCCGCGATGATCGCCGCGGCGTCGGCCTCCGCCTGGGCGACCACCGCGCTGCCCGAGGCCAGTCGGACGCCCTCGCGCCGGCCGTCGGCCACGATCGCGGCGGCCCGCCGGTGCGCGTCGTCGATGATCGCCTCGCTGTCCGCCAGTACCCGGTCGGCGTCGGCCAGCCGCTCGGGCAGCCGCGCCCGCAGGTCCTCCAGCGCCTCGAGCATCTCGGCGCGGTTGAGCACGCAGGACGTCGTCAGCGGCATCGCCCGCGCCCCCTCGACCACAGCGATGATCAGGTCGAGGCGCTCAGCGAGATCATCCATGACCGGTAGGTTACGACCGGCCGACGGAGCACCCGGCAGCGACACTCCGCTAACCGACACGGACCCGCCAGGAGGACCCGGAAGCCCGATATCGACGCGACGCGACGATACGACCCCGCCACGCACACGCCATCACAACAGAAACACAACGACTACTTGATGGCAGACTCCCGCCGGCGGCACCCACAGGGGTGCCGCCGGCGATCGGTCCACACTCGGGCGACTAGGGCGCGGAGCGGTCCCGCAGGCCCTTGAGGACGACGTCCGGCACCAGCCCGGAGACGTCGCCGCCGTAGCGGGCGACTTCCTTGACAAGGCTCGAGGAGAGGAACGCGTACTGCGGGTTCGTACTCATGAACAGGGTCTCCACTCCGGCCAGCGAGTGGTTCATCTGCGCCATCTGCAGCTCGTAGTCGAAATCACTGACGGCCCGCAGGCCCTTGACAATGGACTGGATGCCGCGCACCCGGCAGAAGTCGACCAGCAGGCCGTGCGACGAGTCCACTACGACGTTGGTGGGTGCGTCGGGATGGCTGCGCACCGCATCCCGGATGAGGTCGATCCGTTCTTCGATCGTGAACAGATGTGCCTTCGATTTATTGATCAGAACGGCGACGACGACCTCGTCGAAGAGCTTGCTCGCTCTGACGATGATGTCGAGGTGACCGTTGGTGATGGGGTCGAACGATCCGGGACAGACTGCCCTCCTCATGATCGATTACCGTACCAGAGGACCCCCTCTCCGTACCTGCGCTCACGCAGTGCTATGAGGCCGTCCGGCCAGGTCACGGGACCGCTCCGGTACGCGCGCTCGACCACACAGACCGCGCCCGGGGCCAGCCAGCCGCCGCCGACCAGCTGCCCGAGCACGCCGTCGAGCTCGGCGCCGGGCAGGGCGTAGGGCGGATCGAGGAAGACCACGTCGTAGGCCTCGGCCGGGGTGGCGGACAGGACCCGTTCCACCGCCGAGCGCACCACCTCGGCGCCCGCCAGGCCGAGGGCCTCCGCGTTGCGGCGCAGGGTGCGCACCGCCGTCGCGTCCCGGTCGACGAGCAGGGCGTGCACCGCGCCGCGGGACAACGCCTCGAACCCGACCGCGCCGGAGCCCGCGTACAGGTCCGCGACCCTTGCTCCAGCGAGATCCACCAGCGTCGCGAGTGTGTTGAACAAGCCCTCCCTCGTCCGTTCGGAGGTGGGCCTGGTCGCGCCGCCCGGCGGCACCACCAGCCGCCGCCCCCCCGGCGTGCCCGCCCACGATCCGCGTCATCGCCAGGTCAGCCCTTCTCCAGGAAGGCCGCGCTGGCCTCGTCCAACGCGGCCGTGAGCCGGCGCTGCAGGGCCGGCTGGCCCTCGAGCTCGGGGTCCGCCGCCACGAGCGCCCCGGCCTCCTCGCGTGCGGCGCGGATGAGGTCCTCGTCCCGCAGCAGCTCGAGCAGGCGCAGCGACCGGCGCCCGCCGGACTGGGCCGCACCGAGGACGTCGCCCTCCCGCCGCTGGGCGAGGTCGAGCCGGGCCAGCTCGGCGCCGTCCGACGTCGCGGCGACGGCCAGCAGGCGCTCGGCGGCCGGCGCGGCGCCGTCGACGGAGGTGTGCAGCAGGCACACCCCGGGCGCACTGCCCCGCCCCACCCGGCCGCGCAGCTGGTGCAGCTGGGACACCCCGAACCAGTCGGCATCCATGATGATCATGACGGTGGCGTTCGGGACGTCCACGCCGACCTCGATCACTGTGGTGGCCACCAGGACGTCCACCTCGCCGGCGGCGAAGCGGGTCATGATCTCGTCCCGGACCGGGGAGGGCAGCCGCCCGTGCAGGCCCTCGACGCGCAGGCCGGCGAGCTCGCCCGTGGCGAGCCGGGGCAGCACCTCGGTGACCGTCGCGCCGACGCGCTCCCCTTCCCGCGGGCCGGCCCCGCTCGCGGGCGGCCCGGACGGCTCCTCGCCGCCGTCTCCGCCTTCGCCGCCCTCGCCGTCGCCGACCCGGGGGCACACCACGTACGCCTGGTGCCCGGCGGCGACCTCGTCGCGCACCCGGCCCCACATCCGGTCCATGAAGTGACTCTTCGCCGCGGGGACGACGAAGGTCGAGATCGGCGAGCGCCCCGCCGGGAGCTGGTTCAGCGTGGAGACCTCGAGATCACCGAACACCGTCATGGCCACGGTGCGCGGGATGGGCGTCGCGGTCATGACGAGCAGGTGCGGCGGGCGCCGGCCCCGCGAGCGCAACTCGTCGCGCTGTTCCACGCCGAACCGGTGCTGCTCGTCGACGACGACCAGGGCCAGGTCGGCGAAGGCGACGTCCGCGCCGAGCAGCGCGTGGGTGCCGACGACGAGGCCGACGCTGCCGTCGGCGACGGCAGCGAGCACCTCGCGCCGGGCCCGGGCCGGCATCGAGCCGGTCAGCAGCGCCACCCTGGTCGCGGGGCCGTCCACCCCGAGCTCACCGGCCCGGGCCTGGTCGCCGAGCAGTTTGAGCAGGCTGCGGTGATGCTGGGCCGCCAGCGTCTCGGTGGGTGCCAGCATGACGGCCTGGCCGCCCGAGTCGACGGCGGTGAGCATGGCCCGCACGGCGACCACCGTCTTGCCCGAGCCGACCTCGCCCTGCAGCAGCCGGTGCATCGGGAACGCCCTGGCCATCTCGGCCGCGATGGTCTCCCCCACCTCGCGCTGGCCGTCGGTCAGCGCGAACGGCAGCGCGGCGTCGAACGCGTCGAGCAGGCCGCCGGCGCACCCCGGCCGGGACACCGTGGCGGCCAGCTCCGCGCGCCGGCGCCGCTGGGCGAGGGCGACCTGCACGACGAGCGCCTCGTCCCACTTCAGCCGGGTGCGGGCGACGGCGATGTCGGCCCGCGAGGTCGGGCGGTGGGCCAGTTCGTAGGCTCTGCGCAGGCTGGCGAGGCGATGCCGGGACCGCAGCACCGCCGGAAGTGGATCGTCCAGCTCGCCGAGCGAGTCGAGCACCAGCCGCAGGCAGCGCGCCAGCGTCCAGCTCGTGATCTTCGCCGTGGCCGGGTAGATCGGGACGAGGGAGCCGGCGAATCCGGCGGCCACCGGGGCCGGCTCGCCCGCCGCCGCGGCGCCGCTCCCGGCACCGCCGGCTCCTTCGACGACGCCGACTCCATCGGCACCGCTGGCTCCGTCGATGCCGTCGGCCCCGTCGGCGTCGTCTTCGGGGTCTGGCGCGTCGAGGAGATGGACCTCGGGATGGATGAGCTGGCGCCGGCCGCGGAACTCGGCCACCTTGCCGGCGAACAGCGCGGTCGTGCCGGGGACGAGCTCCTTCGCCCGCCACTGCTGGTTGAAGAACACCAGCGAGAGCTCACCGCGGCCGTCGGTGACCGTGATCTCCGTGCGGCCACCACCGCCGCGCCGGCGGGGCCCGCCGCCCGACCCGGGCCGGCCCTGGTGCCGGACGACCTTCGTCACCCGGGCCTGCACGGTGGCGATCTCGCCGACGGCGAGCTCGTGGAGATCGGTGAGCTCGCCGCGCTCGTGGTAGCGCCGCGGGAGGTGGTCGAGGAGATCCCCGACGGTGTCGAGTTCCAGGCCGTCGGCGAGCAGCGCGGCGGTGCGCGTTCCCAGCGGGCCCTTCAGCGGGGTGTCAAGGTCGAGCACTCTTCGATACTGCACCGCACCACCGACACTCTCGGTGGCCGGCTCGTCCCGGTCTCGGACGTCGGGGGGCCGGCCACTCTCGACAGCCGGCTCGTCCCCGCCACGGACGCCCGGGCAGGCCGATCGCCTCTTCCGCCCATCGGCGCGGGTCTCTCACCCACCGGCGCAGGCCGCGGCGACCTCGATCGCCACGACTGGGGTAGCCTCGCAGTCGACTACAGGCTAGAGCGGCCGGCAGTTCCCGGCCATCGCGATTGACGGAGTGTTCTCGTGTCTTCGGTGTGTGACGTCTGCGGCAAGGGGCCGGGCTTCGGCATGTCGGTCTCCCACTCCCACCGGCGCACCCGCCGTCGTTGGAACCCCAACATCCAGACCGTCCGGGCGATGGTCGGCCGTACGCCCAAGCGGCTCAACGTCTGCACCTCGTGCCTGAAGGCGGGCAAGGTCACCCGCGGCTGACCCGGCCGGCGCCCGGATCCCGCCACAGCGACCTGACCGGGCGGCACCGCGGCGGCCTGTAGACAGGCCGGGCGGCCCTCTGGAGGGCTTCGGCCAGGGCTCCATGGGCATCGGCTACTGTCCCGGCATGGGAGCCTCCACGCGCAGGGTTCGGCTCGTCCTTCTGTTCGGCGGCCGTAGCACGGAGCATTCGATCTCGTGCGTGTCCGCCGGCGGGGTGCTGCGGGCGCTCGACCGGTCCCGTTACGACGTGATCCCGGTCGGCATCGACACCGAGGGCCGCTGGGCGGTGCTGCCCGACGACAGTCCGGCGCTCGCCCCGGTGGGCACGGATCTCCCCGTCGTCGACGCGTCGACCGGCCTGGCCGTCACGCTGCCCCCGAGCCCGTCCGCGGCGCCGGTGGTGGTGCACGACCCGTCCGCGGCGCTGCGCGACCTGGGCCCCGTTGACGTGGTCTTCCCGTTGCTGCACGGGCCGTTCGGCGAGGACGGCACGATCCAGGGCCTGCTCGAGATGGCCGGGCTGCCCTACGTGGGCTCCGGAGTGTTCGCCAGCGCCGCGGCCATGGACAAGCAGCACATGAAGAGCATGCTCGCCGCAGCCGGCCTGCCCGTCGGCCCCTACGCCGTCCTGCGGCCCGGCCGCTCGCTGTCGGAGCCCGACCGCGAGCGGCTCGGGCTCCCCGTCTTCGTCAAGCCCGCGCGCGGCGGCTCCAGCATCGGCATCAGCCGGGTGGACGCCTGGGCCGACCTCGACACGGCGCTGAAGACAGCCCGGGCCAGCGACCCGAAGACACTCGTCGAGGCGGCGGTCGTCGGCCGCGAGATCGAGTGCGGCGTTCTCGACAGCCTCGACGGCTCCGGCCCACAGGCGAGCGTGCCGGCCGAGGTCACCATCACCTCGTCGGCCGGCTTCTACGATTTCGAGGCAAAGTACCTCTCGGACGGAGCCGTCTTCGACGTGCCCGCGCGCCTGCCGGGTGAGCTGACCGAGCGGGTCCGCGCGACCGCGGTCGCCGCGTTCGAGGCGTTGGACTGCGCCGGGCTGGCGCGGGTCGACATGTTCGTCACGCCCTCGGGCGAGATCGTCCTCAACGAGGTCAACACGATGCCCGGGTTCACCCCGATGTCGATGTACCCGCGGATGTGGGCGGCCTCCGGGATCGACTACGCGGCCCTGGTGGACCGCCTCGTCCAGCTCGCCCTGCGCGACGGCGCGGGCCTTCGCTGACGCCGGCCTGACGCCACCGTGAGGCGAGGCCCGACGCCACCCGGACCCGAACCCGGGGCCCGGCGGCCTGAGCCCAGAGCCTGGCCCGCCCCGGACCCGGCGTCAGGCGGTCGTGGACCTGGTGTGCGCGCGAACCGCCGGCGCCAGGGCCACCAGGACCTCGAACGCCTGCCGGTCCGCCGGCAGGGTCAGCACCACCTGAGGGGTCCTGGTCGGGGTGGAGTAGCGGACCTGGGAACCGACGTCCTCGGTGAACCAGGCGACCTGGTCGACCTCGGAGAGGGTCGAGTCAGGCCGGTAGGTCGCCGCGACGCCGGAGGCTCCACAGGTGAGAACGACCGGGTCGGACCCGAACGCCGCCGTGGTCGGAACGGGAGGCTCCACCTCACGGCGGTCGAGACCGTCACCCAGCGAGTCGGGCAGAGCGGCGGTCAGTGCCTCGCAGGACGCCCGGTCCGCACCGGCCGGCGCGGGCGCGCCGGTGATCGCCACAGGCCCGGGCCCACCACACGCGGTGAGCGGACCCGCCAGACCCGTCAGACCCGCGATACAGAGCGGGAGAAGCCGGACCCGCCGCGCAGCCCGTGCCCTGGGGCACGAGCCGGCGGACGGGTCGTGCCGAGTCAGAAATGGACGACGGGGCACGTCAGGGTACGAGTGATGCCGTCAACCGACTGGACTCGTGACATCACGAGTTTTCCCAGGTCATCGACGCTGGCCGCCTGCGCGCGCACAATGACGTCATAGGGACCGGTCACATCCTCGGCCTGGGTGACCCCCGGGATCTGCTCGATCTCCTTGGCCACCGATGCCGACTTGCCGACCTCGGTCTGGATAAGGATATACGCGTGGACCACAGACGCTCCCTCGTCGGACGTCGACAGCCCGTCGAGCAGACACGGGCTGACAGAAGGTAACAGGCAAACGGGCCGGATGAGAGGGTCTGCGGCGAGGAATTTGCTCTGATCGCCCGACTGGCACGGAGGAACCGCGCCCCTCAGCCGGTGAACTCGGCCGTTTCAGGCCCGCCAGGCCCGCTCCAGACCTCACTGTGAGGATCCACACGCCATGACGCCAGCGATACCACCGAACCCGGCCCCGCCCCGGGTGTTGACCATCGCCGGATCGGACTCCGGGGGCGGCGCCGGCATCCAGGCGGATCTCAAAACGATGCTGGCGCTCGGTGTGCACGGGATGAGCGCGATCACCTCGGTGACGGCGCAGAACTCCCTCGGCGTGCAGGGCGTCTGGGACCTCCCCCCGGAGGCGGTGCGCGCACAGATCCGCGCCGTCGCCGACGACATCGGCGTGGACGCGGTGAAGACCGGGATGCTCTCCTCCGCGCCCCTCGTCGGGGTGGTGGCGCGGGAGCTCGCCGGGCTGGGGGCACCGTGCGTGGTCGACCCGGTGGGGGTCTCCAAGCACGGCGACCCGCTGCTGGCCGCCGACGCGGTGGACGTGCTGCGCACCGAGCTCCTCCCCCGCGCGACCGTCGTCACCCCGAACCTGGACGAGGTGCGACTGCTGACCGGCATCGAGGTCACCGACGAGACCGACCTGCATCGCGCCGCGGCGGCCCTGCTCGCCCTGGGCCCGGCGTGGGTGCTGGTCAAGGGGGGCCACCTGCCGGGCGACGCCGTCGACCTGCTGACCGACGGGTCGACCGACATCCTGCTGCGCGCCGAACGGCTGCCGCGCGAGCACACCCACGGGACGGGCTGCACGCTCGCCTCCGCGATCGCCGCGCACCTGGCGCGGGGCGACGACGTCCCGACCGCGGTGCGGGCGGCCAAGACATATGTGACCGGAGCGCTCGCCGCCGGCTTCCCGCTCGGCGCCGGGATCGGGCCCGTCGACCACGGCCATCTGACCCGGGCCGGCACCGTCTGATCCGGACCTCCGCCACCCACGGCGGGGCGTCGCCGGCGGCAGTGGTCCGGGCCGGTAGCTCTCCGCGATCATCCGCACGGAACGTATTCGAACACATGTTCGCCCATCGCGCCACCGCGGCACGTGCCCGGACGCCCCGTGGCGCCGGTCACTCGGTCTGATTGAATCTCCCCGGCTTCAGCCAGGAGCTGACGCACCGAAAACCTGGCGCATCCGACTCATCGCCGTGGAGGCAGCCCGTGAGGGAACCCAGTTCCGGTACGACCACACCCGCGGGTTCGGACCGCCACTGGTACAGGATCGTCGGCGGTGCGCCGCTCACCGGGTCCGTCGAGGTCTCCGGCGCCAAGAACTCGGTCACCAAGCTGCTCGTCGCCACCCTGCTGACCCCCGAGCCCTGCACGCTGAGCCGGGTGCCGCGCATCGTCGAGGTGGACGTCGTCCTCGGCATGCTCGCCGAGCTGGGAACGCAGGTCGAGTGGCTCGACTCGCACACGGTGCGGGTGACGACCCCGCGCATCGAGGACGCCTCGCTCGCCGAGGCCTACTCCGGGGTCAACCGCATCCCCATCCTGATGATGGGCCCGCTGCTGCACCGGGTCGGTGAGGCCGTCGTCCCGCTGCCCGGCGGCTGCCGGATCGGCAAGCGGCCGGTCGACTTCCACCTGCGCGGGCTGCGCGCCATGGGCGCGGAGATCATCGAGCAGCTCCGCTCGGTCGAGGTCAAGACCCTGGGCCTGCACGGGGCGCACGTGACGCTGCCGTTCCCGAGCGTCGGGGCCACCGAGAACCTGCTGCTGGCCGCCGTGCGGGCCAAGGGCACCACGGTGATCTCGAACGCCGCGGTGGAGCCTGAGATCATCGACCTCATCCTCTTCCTGCAGCAGATGGGCGCGCTGGTCGACGTCGAGGTCGACCGCACGATCGTCGTGCAGGGCGTCGAGGCGCTGCGCGGGGCGACGCACGAGGCCATCCCCGACCGCATCGAGGTCGCCTCGTTCGCCGCTGCGGCCGTCGCGACCAACGGCCGGGTGGACGTCGTCGGGGCCCGCCAGGAGCACGTGGCGACCTTCCTGAACCACCTGCGCCGCCTCGGCGGGGAGTTCCAGGTGAGCCCGCACGGGCTGACCTTCCACCGGGCGCGCGAGCTCACCGCGACGCACGTGCAGACCGACGTCCACCCCGGGTACATGACCGACTGGCAGCAGCCACTGGCCGTGCTGCTGACCCAGGCCAAGGGCGCCTCGGTGATCCACGAGACGATCTACGAGGACCGCTTCGGCTACACCCGCCAGCTCAACGAGATGGGCGCGGACATCGCCCTGTCGACGTTCTGCCTGGGCGGCAAGGCGTGCCGGTTCGCGTCCCGGGACTTCGAGCACTCGGCGGTCGTCAGCGGTCCCACCCGGCTGCGCGGCACCGACCTGGAGATCCCCGATCTACGTGCCGGGTTCGCCTATGTGATGGCGGCCCTGGTCGCCGAGGGGTCCAGCCTGATCAGCGGCACCCGGTTCCTCGAGCGCGGATACGAGGACCCGGTGGGCAAGCTCCGCTCGATCGGCGCGCTGATCGAGACCGTGCCCGCGGACGTTCCGCCCGACAGCACCGACAGCACCGGCGCCGCGGGGAGCCGCGCCACCGGCTGAGCCGGCGAACGGCTCACGGCAGGGACCACAACCGGATGGTCTGGTCCTTGCCGGTGCTGGCCAGGATCCGGCCGTGCGGGGCGAACCGGACCGACATCACCCAGTCCGCGTGGCCCGCCAGCGGCCGGCCACGCGGCCGCGCGCGGGTCCGCTCGGAGGTGTCCCACAGCCGGACCACATTGTCGAAGCCACCGCTGGCCAGGGTGCGGCCGTCCGGGGCGAAGGCGAGCGCCCAGACACGGTTGTCGTGCCCTGCCAGCGGACGGCCCAGCGCGGTCGGGCGGTCCGGGACGGTGACGTCCCACAGCCGGATCACACCGTCGACGCCGCCGGTCGCGAGGGTCCGTCCGTCCGGCGCGAACGCGGCCACGAGCGCGGACGTGGGCCCGGCGACGGTGCGTGCCAGCCGGCGCGGCGCGTGCCGGTTCGTGATGTCCCAGAACAGCACGTCCCGGTCGTAGCCGGCGGCGACGAGCAGGTGGTCGTCCGGGGCGAACGCCACCGAGGTCACGAACGAGGTCGCGCCGGTCACCGGCCCGCCCAGCGGACGGGGCGCGCCACGGTCGGCCATGTCCCACAGCTGGACCGACCGGTCGTCGCTTCCGGTGGCGAGCATGCGGCCGTCGGTGGCGAACGCCGCCGAGCGCACGGGCCCCGCGTGGGCCCTCAGCGGCCTGCCCAGCAGATGGGGAGCACCGGGCCGGGTGACGTCCCACAGCCGCAGCGAGCCGTCCCAGCTGGTGCCGGCGAGGGTGCGCCCGTCAGGCGAGAACACGACCGACGTGACGCCGTCGTCGGGGCCGTCCGGCAGGCGCCCGATCGACCGGGGCGCGGCCGGTTCGGCGACGTCCCACAGCAGCACCTCGCCGTCCTTGGCGCTGGTGGCCATGATCGCTCCGTCCGAGGAGAAGTCCGCCGCCAGGACCCAGCCGGCGTGACCCGCCAGCGGCGGGCCGGCCGGACGCGGAGCCACCCGCCGCCCGATGCCGAAGCGGCTCCCCGTGCCCCGGACGGTCGGGTTCCCGGCCACCGTGGGAGTCCGGCCGCGCGCCCCGGACCCCGCCTCGGCGGGTGCGGACCCCACGGCCGGAGGTGGGGTCAGGGCCGGAGCCGCGGCGATGGCTGGGGCCGGCGCCGGCCCCTGGCGCCACGCCCGCGGCCCGGCCCCCGCCGGCAGGCGGCGATTGGCCTCGGAGCGGACGTCCGCGTCGAGGTGCAGCGGCAGGCCGCAGCGGTCCAACCAGTCCGGTCCGTACGCCGCGGCGGCTGCCCGGGCCAGGGAGAGCGCGAACGCCTTCGCCGATTCCGGCCGCGCCTGCGGGTCCCGGGCCAGCGTGCTCGCGACCACCGCCGCGACCGGGCCGGCGATGTCCGCCGCCGGCGTCGCGACATGGTGCGGGCCGAACCCGCCCGCCGGCCGGTCGAGCCCGCCCGCCGGCCGCACGAAGGTCGCCGGGTCGAACGCCTCCGCACCGGTCAGCAGCTCGAGAAGCACGACTCCCAACGAGTAGAGGTCGCTGGCGGGCATCAGCCGACCGCCCGAGAGCTGTTCGGGCGCCATGTAGCGGGGGGTCCCGATCACCGTGCTCGCGCCCGGGCTCGTCCCGTCGACGATCTTCGCGATCCCGAAGTCGGCCACCTTGAGCTGCCCGGCGGCGTCGAACAGGATGTTGTCGGGCTTGATGTCGCGGTGCAGCACGCCGCGGCCGTGGACGTAGGTCAGCGCCGACGCCGCCGCGAGGCCGACCGCGCAGGCCGCCTGCGGGCTCATCCTGGCGCGGCGCCGGGTCAGCGTGCCGCCGGCGAGCATCTCCATGACGAGCACGCGCAGCCCGTCCCGCTCGACGTAGTCATAGACGCGGATGACGTGCGGATGGTCGAAGCGGGCCGCGATGCGCGCCTCGGCGGCGAACCCGTCGTCCGCCCGGCCGTAGCCGCGCGCCATCACCTTGACCGCGACGTCACGATGCATGCCGCGGTGCCACCCGGCCAGCACCAGGCCGGACGCGCCCTTCCCCAACGGGTCGCCGAGCGTGTAGTCCGGCAGGACGGCGGCAAGCCGCGCCAGGTCAACCTCGTTCATCGACGCACCGCCGGGTCAGGGGCGAACAGGAAAAGCCTCGAACCAGGGACGTGAGCCCCAGCAGCCCAACCACGAGCCGTGATCCTACGGGCGGGCCACACCGCCCCGACTGGCGGGAGTCGCATCCGCACGGTGAACATCTGACCACCGGAGCGGAGGACAACCCGACAGGCCGGCTGACTCGACCAGGCCGGCCGGCCTGGTCGAGTCAGCCGGCGAACACCCCGATCCCGGACCGGGCGAGCACCCCGGTGTAGGTCTGCGTCGTCACCTTCCAGTCCCCGGCGACGAGCACCGCGGCGCCGACGGAGACCCCGCCCAGCGAGGCTCCCGGCACCACGACCTCGAACAGCACCCGCGCGTGCCCGGGATCGACGAAGACGGGCTCGCCGACCAGTACCCGCGCGCCCGTGGTCTGCCTCGGGAACCGCTCCCGCACCCGTTCCAGGACGTCCCGCAGCCCCGGCCCGCCCTCGACGGCGCTCAGGGCGTGGTCCTCACCCTGCCCGCCGGTGAAGGCGCGCCGGAAGGCCGCCCGCACCCGCGCGGCCTCGGTCGGGACGTCCACCGGCGGCGTGCCGGGCTCGTCGAGCCCGTCCCCCGCGGGCCACAGCGTCACGGCCCGCTCGGCAGCCGCGCGCAACGCGGAGCCGTCCACGGTGACGCGCGACTCGGCCAGCCCGCGGGCGGGGAAGTCGACGACCAGCGTGAGCGGCCCGGCCGGCGGCAGCGGCCACAGCCAGTACCGCAGCCGGTGGACGTCCGGCGCCCGCCCACCGGCGAACCCGGCCGTGAACGTGCGATACGCGAGGCCGGGCCCGTACCCGTACCCGTAGGCCGGCTGCGGCGGCTGGACGAAGCCGGGGCCAGCCCAGTCCTCCACCGGGCCCCAGGAGTCCACGACGGTCAGCAACGGGTCGTCCTGCGTGCCCGAGGTGTCCGCGGTGGCGTCGAGCCGGGCGGCGAGGGGCACGCCGGGATCGGCCGCGATCACCCGGGCCCCGCCGGGGAGCACGACGCCGAACCGGACCATCCGCTGCGCCTCCCGTGCCCAGGCCACGGACAGCCGCGGATCGGCGCCGGCCGCCGTCCCCGGCCGCAGGCGGACCTCCAGAGTGATCTCCACCCCGCTCGGGTAGGCGACGACACCACCGATCGAGACGGCGGTGTCCCCGGTGACCCCGAGCGAGGGTGGCGCCGCGACGACCCCGCCGAGCTGGTGGTCCGGCGGCGCCAGCCAGGGAGCGCGCACGGGCCCCGTCAGTGAGGCCGTCAGTGAGACCGGCAGGGGCGCCGCCGGCACGGGCTGCGGGACATCCTCGAAGAATCCCATAATGCGCCACATCGTGACAGACCCGTGACTTACCGTCCATCGGATTCCCGGCACCGCCGCCGCGCTCCGCGCCGCGTCAAAGGTGGTACTCGGGGCCGGGCTCGCGGCTCATCAGGTCCTTGACCGCCTCCAGCGGCGGCAGCCCCTCGTACAGCACCCGCTCGACCTGGCGGGTGATCGGCATGGAGACCCCGAGCCCGTCGGCCAGCGCCAGCAGCGGCCGGCAGGAGCGCACCCCCTCGGCCACCTGGCGCTGCTCGGCGAGCACCTGGTCGAGGGTCATGCCGCGGCCGAGCTTCTCGCCGAAGCTCCGGTTCCTCGACAGCGGTGATCCGCAGGTGGCCACCAGATCCCCGAGACCGGCCAGCCCGGCGAACGTCATCGGGTCCGCGCCGAGCGCCGTGCCGAGCCGCGCGGTCTCGGCGAGCCCGCGGGTGATCAGCGAGGCCAGGCTGTTGGTGCCGAAGCCCATGCCCTCCAGCATCCCGGCGGCGAGCGCGATCACGTTCTTCACCGCCCCGCCGAGCTCGCAGCCCAGGACGTCCGCGTTCGTGTAGGGCCGTAGGTACGGCGTCCAGCAGGCGGCCTGGACGGCGTGCGCCGTGGCCGCGGACGCACTGGCCACCACGGTGGCCGCGGGGTGCTCGACGGCGATCTCGCGGGCCAGGTTCGGGCCACTCACCACCGCGATGCGCTCCGGGCCGACCCCGGCTGCCTGCGCGATCACCTCGCTCATCCGCCGGCTGCTCCCGGCCTCCATGCCCTTCATCAGGCTCACGTAGACGGCGCCGGGCCCCACCAGTGGCGCCCACTCGACGAGGCAGGAGCGCAGCGCCTGCGACGGGACGGCGAGCACCACCAGGTCGGCCTCGCACAGTGCCCGCTCCGGGCTCGAGGTGGCGCGGACCAGGTCCGGCAGGCGGACGTCCGCCAGGTAGCGAGGGTTGACGTGCCGGCCGTTGATCGCGTCCGCGATCGCCCGGTCTCGGGCGAACAGCGTGACGCGCGCGCCCGCGTCGGCCAGCACCTTGGCGAAGACCGTCCCCCAGGAGCCGGCGGTGAGGACCGCCGCGCGCCTCACCGCGCGCTCCCGGCCCGCGGCGCGTCCGGGTCGGGCGGGCGGGCCCCGGGCGACGCCGCCGCCTCCGGCTGACAGGGAATCTCCGGACCCGGTTCCGCGGAACCGGCCGGCGGCACAGGATCAGCCGGCACCGCGGAACCGGCCGGCGGCGGCGCCGGCTCGCCCCGGACCAGCTCCACCACCGCGGTGAGATCGGCCATCACCACGTCGGTCACCGCACGCAGCAGCCACGCACCGGACGGGTCAGCCACACCGGACGGGTCGGTCGGCGCACCGGACCGGGCGGCGAAACGGCTCAGGTCGACGGGACGGCCCGCGTGGACGCGGATCTCCGGGCGGGCGAACAGGTGCGGCCGCCGGTCGCGCCCCCAGATGCGCTGCGCGCCCCACTGGGCCACCGGGATCACCGGCGCGCCCGTCGCGAGAGCGAGCCGGGCCACGCCCGTGCGGGCGCGCATCGGCCAGTAGTCGGGATCGGTGGTGATGCCGCCCTCCGGGTAGATGACCAGCGCGCGCCCCGCGCGCAGCGCCGCGACCGCGTCACGCAGCGCGCCGCCCGCGCTGGGATCCCGGCGGTAGACCGGGATCTGCCCGGCGCCCGCCAGCACACGCCGCAGGATCGGAACCTCCCACAGGTCGCTCTTCGCCATGAACCGGGGACTGCGCCCGGCGGCGTACACATAGTGCGCGAGCAGGGGCGGGTCCACCGTCGAGAGATGGTTGGCGACCAGGATGACGCCCCCCGACGCGGGGATGTTCCCCTGCCCCGACCAGCGCCGGCGGGTCAGCAGGCAGGACAGCGGACGGATGACGGCCGCGGCGAGCGCGATCCAGAACCCGCCCCGCCATGGTCGTCCCATGAGTGGGCAGTCTTGCTCAGCGCCGGGAAGACTGTCGAGTTCGTGCCATGACGGGAGGACCCGGGCACCGCCGGCGGGCCCGTCGCCCGGCGCCTCGCGGGCGGATGCCGGACGCCGCGGGGACCGCCCGCGGCGGGTCGGATGTCCTATCGTCGGCGCTGTGCTGACCACCGAGACCGCCCCGCCCTGGGTCGTCCTGGTCCCGCTGAAGCCGCTGACCGCCGCGAAGTCCCGGCTCGACCGGCCGGACCGCGGCGCGCTCGCGCTGGCCATGGCTCTGGACACCGCGAGGGCGGTGCTCGACGCCGGCGAGGGCGTCGTGGGCCTCGTCGTCGTCACAGACGACCCCCGCGCGCGGCGCGCCCTCACCGAGCTCGCGCGGGACCGGTCCGAGATCCCGGCCGGCACTGACAGCACAGGGAGCGGCAGCGCGGGTGGCGTGGGCGGCACGACCGGTGTGGGCGGCATGTACGGCCTCACGCGGACGGGCCGGCTGCTGGTGGCCGCGGACGAGCCGAACCGGGGGCTCAACCCGGCGCTCGCGCACGGCGCCGCGCTCGCCCGCCGGATACACCCGGGATGCGCCGTCGCCGCGGTCTCCGCCGACCTCCCCGCGCTGCGCCCGACCGAGCTGCGACGGGCGCTGGCGGCCGCGCCGCCGTCCGGTAGGGGCGTGCTCGCGGACGCGGTCGGCACCGGCACGGTGCTACTCAGCGCCGCTCCCGGTGCCTCACTGTGTCCCTCGTTCGGCCCCGGCAGCTTCGAGGCGCACCTCGATTCGGGGGCCGTCGACCTCACCGCCCTGCTCGCCGACACGGTTCCCGGACTGCGCCGGGACGTCGACACCGTCGCCGATCTCAACACGGCCCGCGCCCTCGGGCTGGGCCCGGCCACCGCCCGAGCGCTCGCGGCCGACCCGTCCCCGCGCACCGCTGCGTGAACCGGCCCCGTTGGGCCCGCACCGCCCGCGCGGGGGGTGCGGGGGACGGCCTCGGCGCGGTGACCGTCGTCAGCCTGGCGCACGTGCACGACCCGGCGACGACGCCGGTGTTCCCCGGCGATCCCGAGTTCACCCTGACCACCGCGGCGACCATCGAGCGGGACGGCTACTATCTCCAGCTGGTGCGCCGCGGCGAGCACACCGGCACCCACTGGGGCGCGCCCGGCCACTTCGACCCCGCGGGGGCGCTCGCCGACGAGCTGCACCCGGCGGACCTGTTCCTGCCCGCGGTGCGGATCGACGTCCGCGCCGCGGCGGCCGAGAATCCCGACTACCAGGTGAGCCTGGCGGACCTGGCGGCGTTCGAGCGCCGGCACGGGCGCATCCCCGCCGGTGCCGCCGTGATCGCGTGGACGGGATGGGACCGCCGCTGGGGTACGCCCGCCTACCCGAACCTGGACGGGCACGGAGGCATCCATCAGCCCGGCTTCGGGCTGGCCGCCGTGCGCTGGCTGATCGAGACCGGCCGGCTCGGGCGGCGGGGTGCCCTGGGGTCGGACACCTTCGGCCCCGACCCGGGCTCGGACGACACGTACGCGGTCTCCAGGGCGCTCTACCGCGAGCACCGCGTCTCCCTGGAGAACCTGGCGCACCTCGAGGCGCTCCCGCCCATCGGGGCCTGGGTGCTGGCGGGTGGCGCCGTCAACCGCGCCGGCTCCGGCTCGGCCGCCACCGTGTTCGGGCTCATCCCGCCCCACCGCCAGGGCACGAGGCGCCGCTGGACCGGGCCTCACCACTTCTGGGACCCACCTTCCCCCCCGCCGGAGCCATAGCCGTCCTCGCCGTCACCGGGACCGCCGCCGGGACCGCCGCCGATGGGCGGCAGACCCGACAGCGGCCCGGGCCGCGCGAAGAGAAAACCCTGGCCGAGCTCGCAGCCGAGACGGTCCAGCTCCACCAGCTGCGACTCCCGCTCGATGCCCTCGGCGACCACGACCGCCCCGAGCGCGTGGGCGACGTCGATCATCGAGCGACGCAGGTTCGAGACCCGGCTGCCGTCCATCGGGGACTCGATGAGCGTGCGGTCCAGCTTGACGACGTCCACCGGCAGCCGGTGCAGGACGGCCAGGCTCGTGTTGCCCGCGCCGACGTCGTCCAGCGCGATCGCCACCCCCAGGTCCCGCACGCCCGAGAGCACGTCGGCCGCGGCGGAGAGGTCCGCGATCCGGCTGGTCTCGGTGACCTCCACGACGAGCCGGCGGGGGTCGAGCCGGCTTGCGGCGAGCACCCGGGCGACGCTGTCGCGCAGCCTGGTGTCGGTGATCCGGCTCGCCGAGACGTTCACGTGCAGCCGCAGCCGCGAGCCGGCCGGGTAGGCCAGCGCGACCTCGGTGCACGCCCGGGTGAGCACCAGGTCGTCGAGCAGGCCGACCATCCCCCCGTTCTCGGCGGCGGCGACGAACGTGCCGGGCGGGACGGGCCCGCGCCCGGGGTCGGTCCAGCGGGCGAGGGCCTCGAGCGCCACCGGGTGCCCGTCCCGCAGCCGCACGATCGGCTGGTAGTGGACGTCGAAGCCCGCCGAGCGCCCGCCGCGGCGCAGCGCCGTGGCCAGCGCGTCGGCCAGGTGCGCGCCAGCCTCCGGCGAGGCCATCCCCGGCCGGTAGGTCACCAGCCGGTTCTTGCCCGAGCACTTGGCCACGTGGACGGCCGTCTCGGCGTGCCGAAGCAGCGACTCCCCGGTCTCGTGGGTGCGGCGGGCGACGGCGAGCCCGACACTGGCGCGGATCGAGCGCGGCCGCCCGCCGACCGCCATCGGGTGGCGCAGCGCGGCCAGCACCCGCTCCCCGACCACCTCGGGCGACTCGTCGCCGCCGGCCAGCAGTACCGCGAACTCGTCCGCGCCGACCCGGGCGACCAGGTCGGTGGTGCGCACGCAGTGCCGCAGCCGCTGCGCGACGGTGCGCAGCAGATGGTCACCGGCCGCCGGGCCGAGGCTGTCGTTGAGGGCGCTGAAGTCGTCAAGATCGCAGTACAGGATGGCGATGCCGCCACCGGACCGGTCGTCGCCGGAGCGCCAGCGGTCGGTCAGGGCGCCGCGCAGCCGGTGCTGGAACAGCGCGCGGTTCGCCAGCTCGGTGAGCGGGTCGTGGAAGACCCGGTGGTGGATCTCCCGTTCGGCGGCGTGGACCCGCTGGGCGAGCCGCCGGCCCGCGCGGGCCGCCACCAGGCGGTCGGCCACCATCCCGGCGACTACCACCGCGGCCAGCCCGATCTCGACGCCGTCGAGGCGGTGGCCGCCGGCGAGGCCGGCCAGCACCGTCGCCGTCGCGCAGCCGGCGACCAGCGTGGGCACCAGGAGAAAGCCCCAGCGCTCGGACCCGTCGCCCGCGTCGGCGCCGCCGGCTCCGCGACCGCCGCCGGCCCCGCGAACGCCCCCGGCCGCCCCTCCGCCGCCAGCCGCCCGTCCACCGCCTGCCCCGCGAACGCCGCCGGTGCCGGCGCGTGTCGACACGGCGTGTCCGTACCCGACGGCATGGCCGAACCGCGCGGCGTGACCGAAGTCCATGGCGTGCGCATGCCCCGCGGCGTGCTCTGGACCCGCGGCGTGCGCGGCCGCCGGGAGTACGAAGCCCGCCGTCCCGATCCGGGCGCCGCCGGCCGCGCGCAGCACGGCCAGCAGAACGAACGCGCAGCCGGCGATCGGCACGACCCCGACCACCGCCGGGAAGGCGGCGGCGTCGGTCGGCCCGCGAAGCCATGAGGTCGAGGCGACGATCAGGAACAGGCCCACGGCGGCCGCGAGGATCCGGACCCGGTCCGGAGGCCGCCGGAACGCCGTGGCGTGCAGCGCGGCGACGACGAGCAGCACCGCCCCGGCGGGATAGACGGCCGCCACGGCACGGCTCCACCCGTCCGTGCCGGCGGCGGCGAGCGCGGGGCGCACCCCGAGCCCCCAGCCGACGAGAATCACCGAGCAGGCAAGCAGCAGCCGGTCCACCAGGCCCGCGACGCCGTCACCGGTGCGCTCCGCCCGCGACCGGCGGACCCGGTCGGAACCACCGAAGCCACCGGAACCGCCGAAGCCACCTGAGGTCCCCGGCCCGCCCGCGATCGGCACACCCGCCGGCAGGGGCGGCAGATCCGGCTGGTTCACCGGCCGGCGCGCCCGCGCGGTCGGGGTCGCGGCGAGCGCCGCGAGTGCCAGGACGGGCATCGCCAGGTAGCCGACGTCCGCCAGGGACGGCCGGCGGGGCCGCTGGCCGTCACGCCCGTCGGCGACCCACGCCGACTGGCTGGCCGTCCACGCCACCAGCGCCGCGGCGACCCAGATCAGCCATCTGCCGTGGGCCCGCCCGAGCCGGCGGCCTGTCCACACGCAGCCGGCGGCCGCGGTGAGACCCGCCGCGATCCCGACGCCGTCGAGCAGTAGAGGCACGCCCACCCTCCTCCCCCTGTGGTCCGGTGGTCCGCCCCACCGGCACCTGGGCCGGTTCTCTGCGCACCGACGTCCGTGGGGTCAGCCGGCGGCGACCGAGGGTTATGACGGCTTTCGCGGATGACGGTGCGTCGCGGGTGATCAGGACCCGCTGGGCCTGATCACTCGCGAGGGGTCACTGACCGCGGCGCAGGCCGCGGCACGCTCGTCGGGAACTCCCGCGAACCAGGACAGCTCGTGCGTGTTCGATCAATCGACGCCGAGAGACCAGCTCGTCGGAGAGCCCCTCGGGTCACCGTATCTTGTGATCAGGCAAACACAAAGAGTGTCCACCTGTGGTGCGCGCGGCGCGTCGGGCACCCTATGGCGTCAGACGAGACGTCGCGGACGGCCAAACCGGACGAGCGCCGGTTCGCCGCGACACCGGCATCGGCGCCGGCGCCGGCAGTCGCGCCGGCGCCGACCGGGCCGGCGACAGTGGTAGTGCCGGTCGGCCGGTCGGTGTGGCGGTGGCGGGGCGGGCTGGTCCTGAGTCGGAAGTAGCTCGGCCCTCTAGACGACGTCGACCCGCGCGGTGGCGACCAGGACGCCGCGGCCCGCGCCGACGTAGCGACCCGAGGTCGGTGCGACGTCCTGGTAGTCGCGACCGACCGCCACCGTGACGTACCGCAGGTCGGCGAGCCGGTCGTGGCAGGGGTCGAAGGCCACCGCGGCCGCGCCGACACCGCCGGGGGTGAACGCCTCGGCCGGCCCCGGATCGACCGCCCCCGCCCCGGCGAGCGCGTCAGCCCCGCCGACGGGCGAGGCCCCGCCGACGGGCGGAGCGAGGGCCGCGGGCACCAGCACCTCCACCCAGGCATGCGAGGCGCCCTCACCCAGCATGTGCCCCTGTGCGTACCGGGCGGGGATACCGGCCGCGCGGCACATCGCGATCATCACGTGGGCCTGGTCCTGGCAGACGCCGCGCCCGCCGGCGAGCGCCTGGGCGGCGGTCGTCCCGACGTCGGTGCTGCCCGAGACGTAGGCGATGCGCTCGTGGACCCATCCGCACACCCGGCGGGCCGTGGCGACCGGGTCGGGCCCGGCCATCGAGCGCGCCGCGTCGATCATCGCCGGGGTGGGGGCGGTGAGAGCGGTGGCGGTCAGCAGGCGCCGGCTGCTCAGCGCGGACGCCGGCAGCGTCGGCCACCCGGCCCGGGCGATCCGCTCGACGACGACGGTGACATCGAAGTCCAGCGTCGGCGGCACGACGTCGATCCGGATGTTGGCGATCTGAAGGCCGTCCGGCCCGCGCTGCCAGGTCGTGCGCGCCTCCGGGGCGGAGACCCGCAGGTCGACGGACCGGCGGAACTGGCCGCCGTGCCGCGCCGGGGGCACCGCGACAAGCCGGTGGTCGAGGTTCGTCGCGCTGCCGTCGTAGGTGTACCGGAACCGCTGGCTCACCCGGTAGGTGACCCGCTGCGCGCCCGCGATGTCGGGCACGGCAGACGCCGGCCCGGCGGGCGTGAGCCGGCCACCGGGTGCCCCAGGAGTCTCCACCACGCCACCGATCGTCACTCTGGCCTGTTTCCCGTCCGTTAACAAATGCCACATCGCGGCACGACTGTCACCGAACGGCAGCGGCACAGGACATCTCAGCAGCCCGGACGGCACAACCAATCCTCATGATTACCTCACATCGTCATACTTCGAGGCTGCCGCGTTCACTCAAGCCTGGCAGCATGGACAAGCATGAGCGAGCTGGTGGCGACCCGCCCGGATCAGCCGCAGCGGAAGGCCCGAAGCGCGCTGCTGGAGCCCCTGGAGGCGCCCCGCACGCCGACCCCTTCGGACCTCCCGCCGGACCGCTACATCAACCGCGAGAAGTCCTGGCTTGATTTCAACAGCCGTGTCCTCGCACTCGCCGAGGACGTCTCGACCCCATTGCTGGAACGGGCGAAGTTCCTGGCCATCTTCGCGAGCAATCTCGACGAGTTCTACATGGTCCGGGTGGCCGGCCTGATGCGCCGGCACGCCACGAGGCTGGCCGTCCGCTCGGCCGACGGGCTGACCGCCCGCGAGCAGCTCGACCTGATCAGCCGCACCACCGCCGAGCTCACCGCCCGCCACTCGCGCTGCTTCACCGACGAGGTGGCGCCCTCGCTCGCGCACGCGGGGATCACGGTCAAGCTGTGGCAGGAGCTCGGCGACCCGCAGCGGGAGCGGCTGCGGGACTACTTCCACGAGCAGATCTTCCCGGTGCTCACCCCGCTGGCGGTCGACCCGGCGCACCCGTTCCCCTACATCAGCGGCCTGTCGCTGAACCTGGCCGTGGCGGTGCGCGAGCCTGGCGGCGACGCGCAGCGCTTCGCGCGGGTCAAGGTGCCGCAGAACGTCCCGCGGCTGATCCGGGTGGACGTCGACGAGCCGGCCGGGGACCGGGCCGGCACGGAGGCCGCCCCCCGGCGCGCCCAGGACGACACCACCGCGTGCTTCGTCCCGCTCGAGGAGGTCATCGCCGCCCATCTCGGGCAGCTCTTCCCCGGGATGGAGGTCGCCGACTCGCACCTGTTCCGGGTCACCCGCAACGCCGACCTGGAGGTCGAGGAGGACGAGGCGGAGGACCTGCTCCAGGCACTGGAGCGCGAGCTGGCCCGGCGCCGGTTCGGCCCGGCGGTCCGCCTCGAGGTCGACGACGACATCGACGACGACCTGCTCAGCCTGCTGATGCGCGAGCTGGAGATCAGCGACCGCGAGGTCCACCGGGTCCGTGGCCCGCTCGACATGTCGGTGCTCTGGGCCCTCTACGACCTCGACCGGCCGGAGCTGAAGGACCCGCCGCGGGTGCCGATCACGCATCCGCGGCTGCTCACCGACGAGGGCGAGCCGCCGGACTTCTTCAGCGTGCTGCGCGAGGTGGACGTCCTCGTCCACCACCCGTACGACTCGTTCACGACCTCGGTGCAGCGGTTCATCGAGCAGGCCGCGGCCGACCCGAACGTCCTGGCGATCAAGCAGACGCTCTACCGGACCTCCGGCGACTCACCGATCGTCGACGCGCTCGTCGCGGCCGCCGAGGCCGGCAAGCAGGTCGTCGTCCTGGTGGAGATCAAGGCCAGGTTCGACGAGAGCGCGAACATCCGCTGGGCGCGCGAGCTGGAGCGGGCGGGCTGCCACGTCGTCTACGGGCTGATCGGACTCAAGACGCACTGCAAGATCTGTCTGGTGGTGCGCCAGGAGCGCGGCGGGCTACGCCGCTACTGCCACGTCGGCACCGGCAACTACAACCCCAAGACCGCGCGCCTCTACGAGGACCTGGGCCTGCTCACCGCCGACCCGGACGTCGGCGCCGACCTGACCGACCTGTTCAACGTGCTGACCGGCTACAGCCGGCAGACCGAGTACCGCTCGCTGCTGGTCGCCCCGCAGCACATGCGGGACGGCATCATCCAGCGGATCGAGGCCGAGGCCGCGGCCGCCCGGGAGGGCCGCGAGTGCGGCATCCGGGTCAAGGTCAACAGCCTGGTGGACGAGAAGATCATCGACGCGCTCTACCGGGCGTCCCGCGACGGGGTGCCGGTGCACTGCCTGGTGCGCGGCATCTGCGCGCTGCGGCCGGGGGTGCCGGGGCTGTCCGAGACGGTGCACGTCCGGTCGATCCTCGGGCGGTTCCTGGAGCACAGCCGGGTGCTGGAGTTCGCCTCGGTCGGCGAGTTCTGGATCGGCAGCGCCGACATGATGCACCGCAACCTGGACCGCCGGATCGAGGCGCTGGTGCGGGTCCCGCACACCGAGCGGCAGGCCACGGTGCGGGGGATGCTCGACCACGCCTTCTCCGACCAGGTGGAGGCCTGGACCCTGGCCGCGGACGGCCGCTGGGAGCGCCAGACGACCTCGGCGGACGACGAGCGTCTCTCGGACTACCAGGCCGACCTGATGGCGCAGGCGTACGAGCGCGGGCGCCGCTAGCTAGCAGGGCAGACGGGCGGCGGCGGGCTCTGCGTCCGCCGCGGCCGCGCTCCGGAGCGTCGTGGGTGTCCACGCTCGCTCCGGAGCGCGGCCGCGTGAGGGCACGGCCGTCAGCCGCTCAGTCGCTGCTGGCCGAGACGCTGGCCTTGAACTCCGAGCCGGGACGGAACTTCGGCACCACGGACGCGGCGACGTGGACGGGCTCGCCGGTCGCGGGGTTGCGGCCCGTGCGCGCGGCGCGCTCCACCCGCTCGAACACACCGAACCCGGTGATCGTGACCTTCTCGCCGCCGGCCACGGCCTCCTGGATCGCGTCGAACACCGCGTCGACCGCCTTGGTGGCGTTCGACCGCCCACCCTCGATCTGCTGGGCGATGCGGTCAACCAACTGGGACTTGTTCACAACAACCTCCGGACGCCCCCGCACGGTGCGGGGTGGGGAGCAGATCGGGCATCACACTGCGCTGCACCGTAGGCATCTCCACTGTCGAGGGCAATTCCCATGAGCGTGTCGCGTCACACAAACCCGCACGTCAGCGGGTTCGCGTCGGGTGGCTACAGGTTGCGCGCTGTCCTACGAGCCCGCCGCATCCTGCAACTTGGTCACCTTCAGTAACTTTTGACGGGGGCGAATTCAAGCCGAAAGTCACGAATTGGTAGCCGGCAGACGCCAGCCAGAGAAGGTCCTCACAGCAACACACCATGGAACTACCCCATGCGGATGTGAGATCACCCTCAGCGTTGCGACGAACACCGGGCGGCAGGCCGGCCGGCGGCGCGCGGACCACCCACCACCTGGGGCGCCGCAAGGGGTTGGAACGTGATCAACGCAACATCCGCGAGGGCGGCCCGGGAGCCCGTCAGTGGGCCGGAAATCCCCGGGCCGAGCGGGGACGTCCCAGCTCGGCCCGGGGAAAATCCTCAGGTGACGCGGGAGGCTCAGGCCGTGGTCGGGAGCCACCCGGGCCGGCTGGCCTCGAACACGGTGATGTCCTGCTCGTGGCGCAGCGTCAGGCCGACGTCGTCCAGGCCCTCCATCAGCCGCCAGCGGGTGAAGTCGTCGAGCTCGAAGCCGGCGACCTGACCGGCGCCGCGGACCTCCCGGGCCACCAGGTCGACGGTGATCTCCGTGGTCGGGTCGGCCTCCACCGCCGCGGTCAGCGCCTCGACCGTGTCGGCCGGCAGCACCACCGGGAGCAGGCCGTTGCCCAGCGCGTTGCCGCGGAAGATGTCGGCGAAGCGGGGCGAGAGCACCGCGCGGAAGCCGTAGTCCTGCAGCGCCCAGACCGCGTGCTCACGCGACGAGCCGGTGCCGAAGTCCGGGCCGGCGAGCAGGATCGACGCACCGGCGTGGGCGGGGTCGTTCAGCACGAACGACGGGTCCGCCCGCCATTCGGAGAACAGCCCGGCGCCGAAGCCCGTCCGCTCGATGCGCTTGAGCCATTCGCTCGGGATGATCTGGTCGGTGTCGACGTCGCTGCGCCGCAGCGGCACCGCCCGACCGGTGTGGATGGTGAACGCCTCCATGACGGCACGTTCCCTTCGAGTCCGTTCGGAAGTTTCGGAAGTCTGGGAGTCCGGTGGCCCGGGGTCCGGGAGCCCGGAGTTCGACCGGGCCGGGGCGCCCTACAGGTCGGCGGGCGCCGTGAGGCGGCCGGTCACCGCGGTGGCGGCGGCGACCGCCGGCGAGACGAGGTGGGTCCGCCCGCCGGGGCCCTGCCGGCCCTCGAAGTTGCGGTTGGACGTCGACGCGCTGCGCTCCCCCGGCCGCAGGGTGTCCGGGTTCATGCCCAGGCACATCGAGCAGCCGGCGCTGCGCCAGTCGGCGCCCGCGGCGCGGAACACCTCGTCGAGGCCCTCCGCCTCCGCCTCGGCCTTGACCGCCATCGAGCCGGGGACGACCAGGACCCGAAGGCCGTCCGCCACCTGGCGCCCGCGCAGCACGTCGGCGGCGGCACGCAGGTCGGAGATCCGGCCGTTGGTGCAGGATCCGATGAAGACGGTGTCGACGGCGACGTCGGACAGCGGGGTGCCCGGCACGAGATCCATGTAGGCCAGGGCGCGTTCCACCGAGCCGCGCGCGGCCGGGTCGGCGTAGGCGGCCGGGTCGGGCACGGGCGAGCTCAACGGCGCAGCCTGGCCCGGGTTGGTCCCCCAGGTGACGTACGGGCTCAGGCTGGGCCCGTCGATGACGACCTCGTGGTCGAACGTGGCGTCGGGGTCGGTGGCCAGGGTGCGCCAGTACTCGACCGCGGCGTCCCAGTCGGCCCCGGTCGGGGCGTTCGGACGTCCCTTGAGGTACTCGAACGTGGTCTCGTCCGGGGCGATCATCCCGGCGCGCGCGCCCGCCTCGATCGACATGTTGCAGACCGTCATCCGGCCCTCCATCGACAGCCCGCGGACGGCTTCGCCGCGGTACTCGATGACGTAGCCGGCGCCGCCACCCGTGCCGATCCGGGCGATCACGGCGAGGATCAGATCCTTCGCGGTGACCCCGGCGGGCAGCTCACCCTGGACGGTGACCGCCATCGTCTTCGGGCGGCGCTGCGGCAGCGTCTGGGTGGCCAGCACGTGCTCGACCTGGCTGGTGCCGATCCCGAAGGCGAGCGCCCCGAAGGCGCCGTGCGTCGAGGTGTGGCTGTCGCCGCAGACGATCGTCATGCCCGGCTCGGACAGGCCGAGCTGCGGGCCGACCACGTGGACGATGCCCTGGCCCGGGTCGTTCATCGGGAACAGGCGGACCCCGAAGTCGGCGCAGTTCTTGCGCAGCGCGTCGACCTGCGCCCGCGAGACCGGGTCGGCGATCGGCAGCAGCGTGTCGGTCGTCGGGACGTTGTGGTCCTCGGTCGCCAGCGTCAGGTCGGGACGGCGGACCGGTCGCCCGGCCAGCCGCAGCGCCTCGAACGCCTGCGGCGAGGTGACCTCGTGGACGAGGTGCAGATCGATGTAGAGCAGGTCGGGCTCTCCGTCCGCGCGGCGGACGACGTGTGCGTCCCAGACCTTCTCCGCGAGTGTGCGACCCATTGGCCCCACTCCCTCTCTCGCGTGGGCGGGCCCACGCTGCTCGGACTTCGCTGTCATGACGGGACCGCGCGCCCCATGGCCGTGCCGTGCCTCCCACGGGGCATGCGTCTCGCGGTCACCGTCTCGCGGTCGTGCATCTCAGAGAATGAGATGGCAATATCAGACTATGGAACATAGTAGCGGCGTCGGCGTGCTGGACAAGGCCGCCCTGGTCCTGAGCGCCGTTGAGCACGGGCCGGCCGGGCTCGCCGACCTGGTCGTTCGCACCGGCCTGACCAGAGCGACGGCCCACCGGCTCGCCCTGGCCCTGGAGACCCACCGCCTGCTCACCCGCGACTCCGACGGCCGGTTCGTGCCCGGCCCACGACTGGCCGCCGGCGGCCCGACCCCCCTGCCCTGGGAGATGATCGACGCGGCCGGCCGGGTGCTCACCGCCCTGTGCGAGGCCACCGGCGAGAGCACCCAGCTCTACGTCCGGCGCGGGCCGGTCCGGGTCTGCGTCGCCGCCTCCGAGCGGTCCACCGGGCTGCGCGACACCGTGCCCGTCGGCGCGGCCCTGCCGATGACCGCGGGCTCCGGCGCGCAGGTCCTGCTCGCCTTCGACGACGCGGCCGAGCCCGAACTGCTGGCGCGCGCGGCGTTCACGGCGGACGTCCTGCCGAAGGTGCGCCGGCGTGGCTGGGCGGAGAGCCTCGGCGAGCGCGAGCCGGGCCTGGCCTCGGTGTCGGCCCCGGTGTACGGCGCGTCCGGCGTGGTCGCCGCGCTGTCGCTGTCCGGCCCGGTCGAACGGCTGACCCGGTCGCCGGGACGGCGGCACGGTACCGCGGTGGTCGCCGCGGCCCGGGAGCTGTCCAGCCCGCAGGCTCCGACGGGTGCCGACCGAATCCCCACACCCGAAACGGGAATCGTGTCTCAGATCACGACGAATGCGCCAAGAACCCCACCGGGCACAGCGAAAACCACCGCCGCTCCACCGTGAAAGCCGATATTCGATGTCCGGAAACACAATGCTCCCGCACCAGCCGGCCCCGCCGGCACCCCGACGCACCCGGAGAGAGCCCGGCATCGTAGCCTCTGGTGTTGTCAACAGAGCAGGATCGACGTACTGAGCAGTTTCTGCACACAAGCAGTGATGGCGCAGTCCGGTCAGCCCGCCAGCCCGTGGGATGCCGACCGGACAGGGGGCGTCCGTCGCTGTGCGTCGATCCGGTGGCCCGGTCGGACTTTACGTCAACGGGCTCTCGCCACTGGTAGGCGAGAGGGTTCACCGGAGTCCTCAGGCTTCCGCAGCCCCCGCCGCGGCAGCGTCACAGGCTCGCGCCGTCCGCTCCCGGACGGCACACAAAGGGGGAAAGGCGCAGTGCGCAAACTGGGTGCACGGTACGTCCTGCACGAATTGCTCGGGCAGGGAACGGCCGGCCAGGTCTGGCGCGGGGCCCATGTCCCCGACGGAGAGCCCGTCGCCATCAAGGTACTTCGGCCGGAGCTCGCTCATGACCCCGAGATCGTCGACCGGTTCCTGCGCGAGTGGGACCTGCTCGTCGAGCTCGACAGCCCTGACCTGGTGCGGGTTCGTGACCTGATCAGAGAGCCCGACACGCCCCTGGCGATCGTGATGGACCTCGTCGAGGGCATCGACCTCCGGGCACACCTCGACCAGAGCGGGCCACGACCGGTGACCGAGGCGGTCAACCTCGTCGTCGGGCTCCTCTGGGCGCTGGACAGCGTGCACGCGGCCGGGATCATCCACCGCGACGTCAAGCCCGAGAACGTCCTCATCGACACCTCGGACCCGCGCCGCCCCTACGTCCGGCTGACCGACTTCGGCGTGGCGCGGATGGTGCACACCCCCACCCGCGCCTCGCTGACCGGCCCGATCGGCACCCCGCTCTACATGGCGCCGGAGCTGACGACCGACGCCCCTCCGACGCCGGCCGTCGACATCTACGCCGCCGGGATCGTGCTCTACGAGCTCATCGCCGGCAGCCCGCCTTTCGACGAGGCGCACCCGGCCGACATGGTGCGGGCGCACCGCGAGGACCAGCCACTGCCCATCCAGGGCGTCCCGCCGGCTCTGTGGGACGTCCTGTCGTCGATGCTCGCGAAGTCGCCGCGCCAGCGGCCCGCCTCCGCCGCGGACGCCGCGGAGGACCTGATCGAGGCGCTCGAGAACGACCGCGACCGCGACGACCCGGACTTCGACTCCGACGACCAGCTGGACCTCGACAACCGCCGTCCCGACAACCGGGACCGCGAGTTCGACGACCGGTCCGCGGGTCAGCGTGGGCGCGGCGCCGTCCCCGAACCTCGCCGCGACGCGCCCGGGAAACGGGAAGCGGCCTTCGACGCGGCGCAGACCCGGATCGGCTCGGCCGCCGACTGGGCGGAGGACGAGCGCGGCCGCCAGCCGGCCGCGGCGGGGCGCCGCCTCGCCGGCGCCGGCGCCGCGGTCGCGGCGACCAGCGTCGCGGGTGCGGGTGGCCCGACCGGCGACTGGAACGACGCCGAGCACACCCAGATCGCCGGGATGCCACCCGTCCGGCCGGACTGGAACGACGCCGAGCACACCCAGATCGCCGGGATGCCACCCGTCCGCGCCGACTGGAGCGACGACGACACCGGTGGCCGGCCGGCGGTCCGCGTCCCGGCCCGCTCCACGGGCTCCGCGTCCGACCGCAACACGGTGATCTCCGCGATCCCGGCGAACAAGCAGCCGGCCCCGGGCAGCTCGGGCTCGTCGGGCGGACCGGGCGGACCGGGCGGGCGTTCTGCCGGCGACCGCCGCCGCCGCAGCCGCATCGCGGCCGGAGCCGGCCTGGTCGTCGCGCTGGTCGCCGGCGCCGGTGGTTGGGCCCTGGCCGCGGCCGGTGACAGCGAGAGCGCGCTCACCGCGGACGGCGGCTCGCAGGTCGTCGCCGACCCGTCGATCACCGCGACGCTGCCCGGCGGCGCCCCGATGCCCCCGGGGATGGACCCGGGCACTGTCCCCACAAGCTCCATAGCAGGAACGACGCCGCATCCAAGTACCTCCCCGAAGCCTGGCCAGAGCGCCACGCCCGGGCCGGCCACCCCCACCCAGCCGGGTCAGACCACGGCCCCGCCGGACGCCAGCGCCGCACCGACGCCGACACCGACGGCCAAGGAAGCGACGGTCCCCAACGTGGTGGGCCAGAGCCAGACGGCGGCCACCAACACCTTGACGGGCAAGGGCTTCACGAACGTCACGGCGACCGAGGTCTGCCAGAAGGGCAAGAACGGCGGCGTCGTGCTCGACCAGGGCCCGAACGCGGGCAGCGTCGTCCCGGTCACCACGAAGGTAACGCTCACGGTCCAGGCAACGAACTGCGTCGAGGTCCCCGCCGTCGCGAATCAGACGCTCGCCGCCGCCCGCAACGTGCTGATCGGCGCCGGTCTGGGTGTCCTGGACGGCAACGGCGGTTGCCAGAACGGTCCCGGCACCACTGCGGCGGGAACGAACCCTGCCGCCGGGACGATGATGCGCAAGGGCGACAGCGTCTGGCTCGAGCCCACCTGCGCGAAGCCGCCCCCCACCACCCCCGCCGCCGCCAAGTAGCGGTCCTCGACCCGGCGTCCACCGCACCCGGGCCGCACATGCGAAAGACCCCGGCGTCCATCACGCCGGGGTCTTTCGCGTAGCCGGGACCCGCCCGGCCTGCCTCTCCCGGCTCCGGGCCGGGACGCCGGCGGCAGGCCCGAGCATCACCTGCGCTCGCCTACCGCATTTCTGCCTGCTTCATCCCGGGTGCTTCCGCCGCCACCGGCGGCCCGCCCCGAACCGGCCGCCGCCCACACCGAAGCGAGTTGACTCGCCGGCACATGGACTGGCTGAGGCAACTCACTTCTTCGACGGCCTCCCACGGGATACAGCCGGAGATCCCGTACAGGCGTGCTGGCGTACGGGCCTGGTCCACTGCTCGGTCGGGCCGGCGGCGTGACCGCAGGCCCCCCGCCGCATCCGACGCCGGGTGCCAACCGGACCCGGGCCTGCGCTGCGCAGAATCGCCGTCGAACCCGGGCGTCGTACTCCGAGGTCAGTGCAGCCAGTCGGCGGGCAGGGACGACGAGGATCTCGAGCCCCAGTGCCGGGGCGACGGCGTCATGTGCCGGGACGCGGCGTGCGGTGGCGCGGCCGGGTGTGGTGTCGAGGCGGGGCGGGGGAAGTTCGCGGGTTCCGGCGTCGGCGCCGCCACGCTGTGACCAGGCGCGGCGGGACCGCCCCTCGGCCCGAGCAGCGCACCGGAGCCGGCGGGCAGCGCGGGCGGGTCGGGCAGATCCGACCGGTTGCGCATGCTGCGTGGCAGCGGCATCGGTACCGGCATCGGAGCCGGATCGGCCGTGCCGGTGGTGGCCGATGTCGTGGACGCCGCCCACAGGTCGACCTCGACGATGATCTCGCCGTTCTCGGAGGACATCCGCAGCCGGCCGCCGTGGACCTCCACCAGCCGCCGCACCACGTAGAGCCCCATGCCGGCGCCGTCGGTCTGCCGGGTCGCCGTTCCGTCCCGCTGGGTGAACGGCTCGAAGAGCTGGCGGATGGTCGCCGGGTCGAGATCCGGACCGGGGTTGCGGACCCGCAGGACGACCTCGTCGCCGACCCGGCCCGCGATGAGCCGCACCGGGGCGCCCGGCCAGGAGTGCACCAGCGCGTTGTCCACAAGGTTCGCCACGACCTGGTGCAGCGCCTGGCGGGCCATCCGCACCGGGAGCTGGGGCGGCAGGTCGACCGTCACGCTGCTGCCGGCGTAGTTCAGGCTCGCGATCACCTCGCGCACGACCTCGGGCAGGTCGGCGGCGGTGGTGTCGTCGGTGCCGGTGGCCGTGGCGGCCGTCAGCATGTTCTCCAGCAGCCTGGACAGGCGGTCCGAGTAGGTGACGGCCGAGTCGAGCATGTCGTCGAGCTGGGCGTCGGAGAGGCGGTCCCGGCGGCGCCTGATCGTGAGCAGGGTCCCCCGGATGCCCGTCAGCGGCGTCCGGAACTCGTGCGAGACCGTGGCGACCAGGTCGCTGCGGATGCGGTCGGTCTCCTCCAGCCGGGCCATGAGGCTCTGCTGGCCCTCGTAGAGCTGCTGGCGGTAGTCCTCCACCCGCCGACGGGACTGCTCGTTGTAGTGCCAGAAGACCATCTGGGCACCGGCCAGGGCGAAGATGAAGCCGGCGTGGAGCCCTGCCAGGAGCAGGGCGTTGTCCATCCGCGACGCGGCCTCGTCGGTGATCAGGTCGCCGATCGCGAGGATGGCGAGGAAGACGAAGGCGATGGCCAGCAGGTAGACGGTCCAGTCCTCGTAGAGCGCGATGAGCGCGACCACCACGAAGAAGTGGAAGTACATCGGGGTCAGGCCGTCGGAGAGATGCACGAAGACGACCGAGCAGCACAGCAGGCCGAGGCTCGCGGCCAGCGCGCGCACCCGCCGCATGCCGGGGGCCAGCGCGGCCGCGAACAGCAGCGCCGGCGGGCTCGCCGCCAGCAGGCCGTGCGGGAGGCTGTGGTCGCGCCACAGCGCGTACCCGACGATGGCCGGAAGGTGCAGGGCCAGAACCCAGCACATCAGCGCGTGGCGGGCGGCCCAGTCCTCGGTCGGCAGGCCGCGGCCGCGGGGGAACCACGCGACGGGACCGCGGAGCACGGCGTCGGCGGTCGCCGCGGCCAGCCCGGCATCCGCCGCGGGTGACCGGGACGACCGAGACTTCTCGAGCCGCCGGGCGGCGCGCCCGACGTGGGCGCTGCCGTGACGGCGGCGCGCCCGTTCGGGCATGGAGGGGCTGGCGGAGGACATCCGAGCAAGTTTCTCCCGTTCCGGCCTTGGAGCACCATGGCTGTCAAGGGTGGTGTCGTATGACGACTATGCCCAGCTTTGACTAGGCCATCTGTACCACCTGGTAACGGGCTCAAAGAAGCATGGCGCACATACCGCGGTTCCCGACAGGCTGTGGTCCGCGAGGTGGCCCCAGGACGGCCACCCGCGGAGGAGGACTCGTGCCCCCAGTGGCCCTGACTACCGCGACCGCCCCCGTCCGCATCACCCAGGCGGTGCCACAGCCTGCGGAGACCTTCGCTGACGGCTGCGCCCCGGCCTCGCTCACCACCCGTCCCGTGCTGCGTCTGGTCGGCTCGGAGCCGGTCGGCTCGTCCGAGGCTGCCGAGGAGGTCGTCCACGGTTGGGGCGGCCCGAGCACGTGCAGCTGCCGCCCCTGCGCCATGGCCCGCCACCCCGCGGCCATGCCCCGCCTGCGCGTCGTTGACTAGTCCTTCGCCCGCTTCCGACCCCACCCGCTGACGGCAGTCCGGCTGACGGCAGTCCGGCGACCCGAGGTCCACCGGGACACCCGCCAGCACCGGCACGCCACCGGACATCACTGGCACTCTGCACGCCGCCGGCACTCCGATGCCACCGGCACGCTGTCCGCGCCTCCGGCGCACCCGTCGCGGCGGACTCGTACCGCCCGCACCGTTCCACCCCTACGCGCTACCCGCGCACCCCCGCCCGCGCACCGCTCCGCACCGCGCTCGTCCCCGCCTCACCCGCATCCCGCATCCCGCATGCCATCCGCGCGCCCCGGCTCACCCCGGACGGCCCACGCCACCCGGCCCAGCGCGCACGGCACACGGCTGGGCGGCCATCGGTGGGGTACGGCCAGGCCGGTGGAGTCGTCACACCGACGTGACAGGGCGGAGGGCACCGCGCTCCCCGAACTTCGAAAGCTCACGCCCGCCGGGCGGACGTCGTTGGGCCCGGAGCACAGGGGTGAGCGAGGCGGGGTGAAACAATGGAAACGCAAAAGCGCCAACCTAAGAAGGTTGGCGCTCGCGATTATTTGTAACGTAGCCCCGACCGGATTCGAACCGGCGCTACCGCCTTGAGAGGGCGGCGTCCTGGGCCGCTAGACGACGGGGCCAAGACTGTCTGTGTGTCTCGTTCAATATACAGCATCGTGGTGCATCTTGTGCAGCTGGGGTACCAGGACTCGAACCTAGACTAACGGAGCCAGAATCCGTTGGGCTGCCAATTACCCCATACCCCATGGGGCCCTCGCGGGCGATGCCTACTGTACCCCATCGGCGACCGCGGTCCACACGAGGGGTGGGCGCGGGGCGAGTCGTCCCATCCGAGCCGTTCGCACCCCCGGAGCAGGCCCGCGACACCACCCCAACCCCAGAACCGAACATCCCCGTCCCCACCCAGCACACCGCCATCACGGCCAAATGCGTGGCGGGCTCGGGGCCCGGGGCTCCGGGCGGCGGGAACCCCGGGATTCGAGGCCGGGACGACCGGGGGCGGGAGCGGCCTGGTCGCGGCCGTGGCCTGGTTATCGGGTGGTCACGGGGTTCGTCAGGGTTCCGATGCCGTCCACCGTGACGGCTACGGTCTGGCCGGCGCGCATCGGGCCGACTCCGGCCGGGGTACCGGTCAGCAGGACGTCTCCCGGGAGCAGGGTCATCGCGCGGGACATGAACGCCACCAGCGCCGGGACGTCGTGCAGGAGGAGTTTGGTCCGCGAGTCCTGGCGGACCTCGCCGTCCAGCGTCGTCCGGATGACCCGGTCGGACGGGTCGAGGTCCGTCTCGATCCAGGGGCCGATCGGGCAGAAGGTGTCGTGGCCCTTGGCGCGGGTCCACTGGCCGTCCGTCGCCTGCTGGTCGCGAGCGGTCACGTCGTTCGCGCAGGTGAAGCCGAGGACGACGGACAATGCGCGTTCCGCCGGCACGTCACGGCAGAGCCGGCCGATGACGACGGCCAGCTCGCCCTCGTAGTCGACCCGCTCGCTGTCGGGCGGCAGCACGATCGGGTCCCCGGGGCCGGCCACACTCGTGGACGGCTTCAGGAACAGGACGGGACTGGTCGGGGCCTCGCCGCCCATCTCCCGTGCGTGGTCGGCGTAGTTCTTCCCGATACAGAGAATCTTGCTGGGCAGCACGGGGGCCAGCAGCCGTACCTCCGCCAGCGGTCGCCGCACCCCGGTGAAGGTGAAGGGCGCGAACGGATGCGGTGTGATCCCGGCAACAATGGCGGTTCCGTCCGCCACGGAGCCTTCCACCACTCCGAATGCCGGCTCGGACCCGTCGGTGTACCTCGCTATGCGCACTCCGCGACCGTACCGACCGAACGCGGGAATCGGGGTGTCCGGATCCGGGCCGGGTTCCGGCACGTGGCGGCGTCCGGCCGCACTGTGGCCCGAACCACTCGATCATTCGGCCGCCCGGCCGCCGGATCCGGTTCACCGGGACGGCGAAGGGTGGCAACTGTTGCGTGTCGAGTGGTCGATAGCGACCGATGGTGATCTGTAATGTTCATGTGAACCTCAAGCGGTGGGCGTGCTCGCAGGGCGTCGCGTACGTGAGGGCCCGGCGCTGGTTCGCGGCCGGCAAGCTGCCGGTCTCGGCGGGCTGCTCGTCGTCGACCCGTCCGAGGTGGACGACGACCTCGTGCGCGACGTGACCGAGATCCTCACCTCGCTGTGCGCCCGGCTGTACGGCCGGCGCGCGGCGGCCAACCGGGCGCGGCGCGCGGCCGCCGTCGCTGTCGCCGGCCCCGGGGATGCTGGGTGAGCACGGTCCTGCAGGCGTACCGCTACGCCCTCGATCCGACTCCGGCGCAGCTCGTCGCGCTGGGTCGGCACGCGGGCGCGGCGCGGTTCGCGTTCAACTGGGGCCTGGCCCGGGTGAAGGCCGCGATGGACCAGCGCGCGGCCGAGGCCACCTACGGCGTGCCCGAGGCCGAGCGGACACCGGTCCCCTGGACGATGCCGACGCTGCGCAGGCAGTGGAACGACGCCAAGGGCGAGGTCGCCTCGTGGTGGCCGGAGTGCTCCAAGGAGACGTACTCGGCCGGGCTGGATCAGCTTGCCTGCGGCCTCAAGGCGTTCAGCGACTCCCGTAAGGGCAGGCGCAAGGGGCGCCGCGTCGGCTTCCCCCGGTTCAAGAAGCGCGGCAAGGCCCGCGACTCGTTCCGGTACACCACCGGCGCCTACGGCCCGGACGGCGACCGGCACGTGAAGCTGCCCCGGATCGGCCGGGTGAAGGTTCACGAACCCATGGGCGCGCTGATCGGCCGACTCGACGCCGGCACCGCACGGCTGAGGGGCGCCACGGTCTCGCGGACCGCCGGCCGCTGGTTCGTGTCGTTCACGGTGCAGGTCGCCCGCGACCTGCCCGACGCCCCGTCGCGGCGGCAGCGCAAGGGTGGGACCGTCGGGGTGGACCTCGGGGTGAGGTGCCTCGCCGTCCTGTCGACGGGCGAGAGGGTGCCCAACCCGAAGCACCTGGACGCCGCGCTGGGCCGGCTGCGCCGCGCGTCGCGCGCCTACGCCCGGTCGAAGCCGGGCAGCGTCGGCCGCCGCAAGCGGGCCGCGTGGCTGGCGCGCATCCACGCCCGGGTCGCCGGCCAGCGCCGCGACGGCCTGCACAAGCTGACCACCCGCCTGGCGACGTCCCACGACGTGGTGGTGGTCGAGGATCTCCACGTCGCCGGGATGGTCCGCAACCGCCGGCTGGCCCGTGGCGTGTCGGACACCGGCATGGCCGAAGTCCGGCGACAGCTCACCTACAAGACGACGTGGTACGGCTCGCGGCTGATCGTCGCGGACCGCTGGTACCCGTCGAGCAAGACCTGTTCCGGCTGCGGATGGCGAAACCCAAGCCTCACGCTGTCGGACCGCACGTTCGTCTGCCAGGACTGCGCTCTGGTGATCGACCGCGACTACAACGCCTCGCTGAACCTGAGACGTTTCGCAACGGGTGCCGGAGTGGCCGGAGACCCGGGCGCGTATGCGCCGAACGCCCGTGGAGCCGACCGTAAGACCCCGCCCGCGGGGCGGGTGGCCGTGAAGCGGGAACCCCGCACCGCACGAGCGGGCAAGACGGGGACCGCCGCCCGGAGACAGGCGGCTGCGGAACTGATGATCGCCCATGACCACTGATCCGCAACGGAAGCCGAGAATCAGGCAGGATTGCCGGATACGGGTCGGCGCCCCGGTCGGGACACGGCGTGGCCCAGCACGATCCGCCATCGACCTGGAAGGAGAACGGTGACCGAGATCGACGCGACCCCCGTCTATGACGTCGGCGCACCCGAGCCCAAGCCGATCGACGAGGAGCTCAGCGTCAAGCTGGGCCACCTCGCGGAGGACGCCATACTCCGCGGCAAGCCGAACGGTGACGAGCGCTGCGACAACTGCCTGTACTACCTGGACACCGACAAGGACATCACCTACTGCTGGCACCCGAAGCTGCGGGTCCTCGTCGGCGGCGACTGGTGGTGCCAGTGGTGGGAGGAGATCCCGGACGAGGACTGAGACGCCGGGGGCGTCCCCGTCCAGTGAACTGATGTCGTGCCGGCGGACACGAGTGCCGCTGGCGTGATGCCTTCCCGCCCATCATGGTCCGGGACGCCTGCGCGCCCGCCGTGGGCCGCGGCGCCTTCCCGCCCGTGGTGGGGCGGGTCGGCGCACGGCGAGGGCAGGTACGGCCACGGCGAGCGCAGGACGTCGGTGCCGGACACCGTGACCAGCGCACGCGCCTCGTCGAGGAGCTCGGCCACCTCCGGGTCCGGATCACCGCGATCGGCGGCGTGCGTCAGGTCCCGGGCGCCAGCGGGACCACGTCGAACGGCAGGGGGACGTCCTCGGTCGTGCCCGGTGACGGGGCCCCGCCCGCGGGCGGTGTGCTCGCCGGTGGGTTCAGCTGGGATTGCAGGGCATTGGCGACGTCACCGAGGCCTGTCGCCGCGTCGGCGGCGATCTCCCCGATCCGGATGGCCGCGGCGAGGCGGTCGAGGAAGCGGGCGAGCTCCACCGAGGCCTGCAGGCCGCCGTCGCCGGCCGGCAGGGTGGCGAGCAGGTCCGCCGCGGCCGTCTGGGTGATCCGTCCCGTGTCCCGGTAGGTTTCCAGCCGCCGCCGGAGGCTGGCCAGCGTGGACGGCGCACCGGCGAAGTCCGCGGGATCGACGTTGCCGACCCGCGCGGTGGCCTGCACCGGCTGGCAGTCCTGGCCGGCCGGCAGGACCTGGACCTTCACGTCGAACGGGCCGCGGCCGGTGGCCCGCCCGATCGCCAGCCCGTCCAGCCGGCCCAGCGGCACGACGCCGTCGCCGCCGGGCAGCGCCCGCGCGCTCACCCCGGTCGCCACCGTCGCCCCGGTCTCGTCCAGCAGGGTGAGCTCGATGGTCACGGTCCGCTCGGCGGTGCCGCCCACCCGGGCGCGGACCTCCAGCGACTCGTACTCCGATCCGGTCACGACGTCCCCGCCGACACCGCCCGCGCTGATCGACGCCTGGTCGATCACGGGGGCCACGCAGGTGCCGTCGGACGAGCCCGGCAGCGGGACGAGGGTGGTGACCTGGAAGGGCTGGTCGGTCGCCAGGGCGTCGGTGGTCGGGTCGCCGCCGTCGCCCCCGGTCGCGCCGGCGCCCGCCGGGTCGGCCGTCCCGGTGCCCAGGTTCCCGACGACCGTCGGTCCGACGGCGTACCAGGCCGCCCAGCCGAGCACGGAGCGGATGTAGCCGTCGGAGGGGTTGTAGGAGCGCACCGCGGAGAGCACGTTGTCGGGTACGCGCAGGTCACCCCCGGCCTGGCAGAGGCGATCGGCGGCAGTCAGGGTGGCGTCGTCGAAGTCGTTGGGGTCCGCGCGGCCGTCGCCGTCGGCGTCGCGCCCGATCCACCGCCACATCGACGGCGTGAACTGCATCGGGCCGACCGCCCGGTCCCAGACGGTGTCGCCGTCGAGCCAGCCGTCGTCGGTGTCGCGGATGCGGAACATCCCGGGCGAGCCGTCGAGACGCGGGCCGACAACGGTGGGCGCGACCCGGCCGTTACTGTCCGTGCGTGCACCCTGCCCGTGGCCCGACTCGATCGCGCCGATGCCGGCGAGGACCGACCAGTGCAGGTAGCAGCCTGGATGTTCGGTCGCGGCCCGGTCGGCCGCGTTGGTGTACGCCGCCAGGGCCCGGGCCGGGATGGTCGACGCCTCCTTGCTGGAGCCGGGCGGGGTCGCGAGCGGCGCGTTGCGGACGGTGCCGTCGTCCGACGCGCCCGCGGTCGCTGTTCCGGTCGACGCTGTTCCGGCCGGCGAAGGCGACGCGCCTGCCGTCGGGGACGTGCCGGACGTGGCCGTGGCGGACCCGGCCGGCCGGCTCGCGACCGGCGAGGCGGCGAGCCCGGCTCGCACGGGCAGGCGGACCTGCCCGGACGCGCCCACGACGCTGGCGAGGTCTTCCACGGTCGCGCCCCCGAAGGCGGCGCCACCCTCGGGCAGCAGCTCGGTCTGGTCGACCCGTCCGTTGACGGGGCCGGTGAGCTTCGCTGCGGCGGTTTCGGACGACGGCCCGGCCACCGCGGTGACGGCGAGCGCGAGAGCCGTGGCCGCGAGCGCGATCTTCGGCAGCGACCAGGACCCGTTCGTGGAAGCGTCCCGGTCCCGTCTCCGGCCGCGCCCCCCGGCCAGATCCCGGCTCCGCGTGGTGCGCGACCGGCTCCCGCCCACCGGCCACGCGCCGGGCGCGGGGCGCCGCCCCAGCCGTACCCGGCGGCCGGCGGCGATCCCGCCCCGGCGGGCCGCAGCCCGCTCGGCAGAGGACGACCGACCGTAGAGAACGTCCTGCTCGGAGGCATCGGCGTCCGGAGACGGCATGGCGCGGGGGGGGCTTCCAGCCGGTCCGGCGCCGCCGGCGGGCACGCGGCCATCAGCAGGCACGCGGCCCTCGACCGGCACGCGGCTGGCCGGCACGCGGCCGTCGGTGCCCACGCCGTCGTCGGTGGGCACGTGGCCCTCGGCGGGCGCCAGGCTGTCGGTGCGCTCAGGAAGCTCGGTGCGCGCGGTGGCCTCGACGCGCCCTGAGGTGGAACGGCGGCGACCGCCCGTCCGGCGGCGGCCCCCGGACGGCGGGTCGACCCACACGATGTCCGATACTCCGGGCGACGAGCGGTGCGAGCCGCCTCGGCGTCCACCCACGCTGCCGGTGGAACGACGGCTCATCGCCGACCTCCCCGAGCACGGTCGCGCCCTGTCGGGCGCTCAACCGCCGGGCACCGCGACACGGCCGTCCCCTCTCCTCGGCCGCAGCAGCCGAGATCGCCCATCACCGTCGCCCCCGGGAGCCCCCGAACCCGTCCACCGCCACCTGCGGCGGATGACCGGGATGCCCGAAAGCGTCGCGGTCAGCGTAACGGGCACCAAAGGATGACCGGGCGGCGTTGGCGTCAACCGGGAATTCTTTGACAGGACAGGCCCGAAACGCCCGGACGGCGTTGGCCGTGTAGATCATCCGATGATGAAAAACCCGCGGCGCGGGCGATCGGGCCGGCCCGGTCAGATAGTCAGACGGCATCCGGGTCGGGGCGCTCACCCTGGCGGCGCAGGCCGTAGGTGACGGCGTCCTGTAGCGCCACCCAGGAGGCGGCGATGATGTTCTCGTCGACGCCGATGGTGTCCCAGCGGCCGCGGCCGTCGCTGGTCTCCACCAGGACGCGGGTGACCGCACCGGTGCCCTGCCGGCCGTCGAGGATGCGAACCTTGTAGTCGACCAGGTCGAGATCGGCCAGACCCGGGTAGGCCTTCTCCAGCGCCTTGCGCAGGGCGGTGTCGAGCGCGTTGACGGGCCCGTTGCCCTCCGCCGTCGACACGTGCCGCTCGCCGTGGGAGGTGAGCTTCACCGTGGCCTCGCTGACGACCTCGCCGCCGGAGCGCTGCTCGACGATGACCCGCCAGGATTCCAGGGTGAAGAACCGCTCCCGGCCCGAGACCTCGTCCAGCAGCATGAGCTCGAAGGACGCCTCGGCGGCCTCGTAGGCGTAGCCGGAGGCCTCCCTGTCCTTGACCATCTCCAGCACCCGACCGAGCGCCTCACGCTCCCCGGAGAGGTCCATGCCGAGCTCGCGGCCCTTGAGCTCGAGGGTCGCGCGGCCGGCCAGTTCGGAGACGAGCATCCGCATGTCGTTGCCGACGGCGGCCGGGTCGATGTGCTGGTACATGTCGGGGTCGACCTTGACGGCGCTCGCGTGCAGGCCGGCCTTGTGCGCGAAGGCGCTGGCGCCGACGTAGGGCCGGTGCGTGCTCGGGGCCGAGTTGGTGACCTCGTCGATGGCGTGTGAGACACGCACGAGCTCACGCAGCCGCCCGGCCGGCAGGACCTGGCGGCCCAGCTTGGTCTCCAGGCCCGCGACGACGCTGAACAGGTTGGCGTTCCCGCAACGCTCGCCGTAGCCGTTGGCGGTCCCCTGGACGTGGGTGGCCCCGGCCTCGATCGCCACCAGGCTGTTCGCGACGGCGCAGGCGGCGTCGTCGTGGGTGTGGATACCCAGGCGCGCTCCGGTGCTCGCGAGCGTGGCCGCCACGACGTCACCGATCCGGGTGGGCAGCATGCCGCCGTTGGTGTCGCACAGCACGATCACCTCGGCACCGGCCTCGGCCGCTGTGCGCACCATCTCGAGCGCGTAGGCGGGGTCGGCGCGGTGGCCGTCGAAGAAGTGTTCGGCGTCGACGAAGACCCGCTTGCCCTCGTTCGTCAGGTGACGGACGGTGTCGCGGATCATCGCGAGGTTCTCGGCGGGCGTGGTCCGCAGCGCGCGCTCGACGTGCCGGCGGTCGGCCTTGGCCACCAGGCAGACCACGGAGGTGCCGGCGTCGCGCAGCGCGGCGACCTGGGAGTCGTCGGCGACGGCCTTGCTGGCCCGCCGGGTCGACCCGAACGCGGTCAGCAGCGCGCCGTTGAGGTCGAGCTCGGTGCGGGCCCGCCGGAAGAACTCGGCGTCCTTGGGGTTCGAGCCGGGCCAGCCGCCCTCGATGAAGCCGACACCCAGGTCGTCGAGGTGCCGGGCGACCGCCAGCTTGTCGGCGACCGACAGCGACAGGCCTTCCTGCTGGGTGCCGTCGCGCAGCGTGGTGTCGTAGATGTGCAGCGACTCCCGGTCGAACGGGAGCCCGCCGACCGCGCCGAGCGGAGCTGAACCGAGCGGAGCTGGGGTGTCGTGAACCACGATGGACCTCTCGCTGGAACCGTGTCTGGCCGTCACGCGCCCGGTCTGCCTGGTCAGTGACCGGAACGCGCGACGGGGACGGGTTCGCCGCCAGCGTCCCACCATACGATGTAACACGCTGGACACGCGGCAAGTGTGGCAAGTGCCATGGACGCCATGTGCACGCCGTGGACGCCGCGCACGCCCGCCGCGGCGGTCAGTCGCCCGCGAACCGGCGGAGGCGGTCAACCTGCATGATGGTGATCGTCTGACCTTCGGACAGGATCCACGCCCGCCGCTCGAACTCGCGCAGTGCCTGGTTGACCGACTGGCGCGAGCCGCCCAGCAGCGACGCGATCTCGGTCTGCGTCAGGCCCAGCTCGATGACCGGCCGGCCGGCCTCGCGCATCCGCATCAGCAGCAGCTTCGCGACCCGGCGCGGGAGATCGAGGAAGACCAGGTCCGCGTTCGCCCCGGTGAGCCGGCGCACGTGCGCCACCAGCGCGCGGATGAGCTGCTCGGCGACAGCCGGGCGCTCCCGGACGAGCTCCCACACGGCGCTGCGCTCGAGCACCAGCGCGGTGCTCGGCTCCAGCGCCTCGACACTCGCGGACCTCGTCCCGGCCTCGACGATGTTGAGCTCGCCCAGCGTCTCCCGGGGACCGGCGATGTTGAGCACGTGGTCGCGCCCGTCGTCGGCCTTGGTGAGGATCTTGAGTCGCCCGGACGCGATGACGAGGAGGGTGTCGGCCGGCTCCCCCTCGGTGAAGACCACCTGGCCCCGGCGGAAACGCCGGGTCACGGACCGGCTGGCCAGCCGCAGCAGATCCTCCTCGTCGAGCTCCTTCAGCAGCGTGGTCGCCCGCAGCAGCGTGACCGCCTCAGTGTCGTGCATGCGGTGAACGTAGCGCCGCTCGGCGGTCTCGTGTGCTGCAGATCCCGGAGCCGACACGTTCATCGCGCAATCGTGATAATGCGAACACGACCGGTAATATCCATCGCGGCCGGCACGTCAGGCCGACACCCGCTGCCGACTCCAGCAGCGCACCACGTCACGCATCGAAAGCACGCCCTCGACCTCGGCGCCGGTGGTGACCACGAGGTGCCGGAACCCGCCGCGCAGCATCGCCGCGGCCGCCTCGTCGAGTGACCAGTCGGGGGCGGCGACCACCACGTCCCGGGTGACGTGGTCGCCCACGACCTCGACGTCCGGATCCTGGTCGGCCGCGATCGCCCGCAGGACGTCGCGCTCGGTGAGGATTCCGAACCCCTGGCCGTCGCCGTCGAGCACGACGGCGGCACCCACGTGCCGGGCGGCCATCAGCCGGGCCGCCTGGCGCAGGGTGTGCCCGGGCCCGACGACGAGGACCAGAGCGCTCATGCCCTCCGAGACACTCATGCCCTCCGAAGCCCGCATATCCTCCGAAACGCGTGTATCCCCCGAAACACGCGTGCCCTCCGAAACCCGCATGACGTCCTCCCGAACTCCGACTCCGGACGCTTGTGCGCTCGTGAAACGACTACTGGAGACGGTAGGCGTCCAAGGTCGGGTTGGCCAGGGCACACGCGGCGGCGGCGTGGTCACGCAGTCGGCTCGCCGCCGGGCGGGACGTCAGCTGACGAGCTCGTTCCAGTCCTTGTAGCGGTCGACCTCGCCGTGGGTGGCCTGGTGGAAGATGTCGAGGATCTCCCGGGTGACCGGGCCGGGCCGGCCCGTGCCGATCCGCCGGTCGTCCACCTCGGAGATGGGAACGATCTCGGCCGCGGTGCCGGTGAAGAACGCCTCGTCGGCGAGGTAGAGGTCGGTGCGCACGATGTGCTGCTCGCGCACCTCGTAGCCCTGGTCCGCGGCGATCTGCATGACGGAGGCGCGGGTGATGCCGCCGAGCGGCCCGTCGCTGAGCGGCGGGGTGATCACCTGCCGGCCGGAGACGATGAAGACGTTCTCGCCGGAGCCGTCAGCGATGTGGCCGTTCGGGCTGGTCATGATCGCCTCGTCGTAACCGGCCTTGATCGCGGCGACCTTGGCGAGCGACGAGTTGAGGTACTGGCCGGACGCCTTCGCGGCCGGCGGGATGATGTTCGGGTCGTTGCGGCGCCAGGTCGAGATGGTCGCCCGAGCCCCGTTGCGCTCGGCGTCCTCGCCCAGGTAGGAGCCCCAGGGCCAGACCGCGATCATGACCTCGATCGAGGACGGGAGCGGATTGAGGCCCATCTCGCCGTACCCGAGGTAGATCAGGGGCCGGATGTAGCACTCCTCGACGTTGTTCACCGCGATGGTGTCCTTCGTCGCCTGGACGAGCTCCTCCGGCGTGAAGGTCGGCTCCATCAGGTAGATCTTCGCGCTGCGGTACAGGCGGGCGATGTGGTCGGTCAGCCGGAAGACCGCGCTGCCGACGGGCGTCGAGTAGGCGCGGATGCCCTCGAACACGCCCCAGCCGTAGTGCAGGGTCGGGTTGAGCACGTGGATGCGGGCGTCGTCCCAGTCGACGAACTCGCCGCTCATCCAGATCTTCGAGGTGGGCGTGATGGCCATGATGACTCCAGGACGGGCTACGTCAGGGGGACGTGCGGGCTGGCGAGCACCGCGGGCACGAGCACCGCGGTGCGCGAACGCTGTCACTGACCAGCGCTCGCCTGCGCTGTCGCCCACCGGTGCCGTGACGAACGGCTCCGTGCCGAACGATCAGCGAAGTGCCGAACGATCAGCGAACAAACGGTCAGAGAGGACGAAACCGCCGATCGTCGCCGTGGTCGGGCCCTGTCGGCTGCCGTCGTACCGGATCTACGGCTTCACCGAAGAATAGCCGCCGGATGACCGGACGGAAAACGAACGACGAATCGGCGGGGACACACCGGCCCTCCCCCGGCTCGCCGGCCGCGCGGTCGTTCCCGCTCGCGCGGCCGGTCGGAGTGGGGCCCGACTCAGCCCACGGCGCGGGCGGCCAGGTCGTCGCCGATCTCGCGGGTGGAGCGGCGGGCACCGCCGGCCGCGGCGCGGGCGGCCAGCGACGCGGCCACCGCGCCCTCCACCCGAGCCGCCTCGTCGGCGTGGCCGAGGTGGTCCAGCAGCATCGCGACCGAGGCGACCGTCGCGGTCGGGTCCGCCAGCCCCTGGCCGGCGATGTCGGGAGCGCTGCCGTGGACCGGCTCGAACATGCTCGGGTTCGCGCCCGAGGGGTCGAGGTTCCCGCTGGCGGCGAGCCCGATGCCACCGGTGATCGCGGCGCCGATGTCGGTCAGGATGTCGCCGAACATGTTGTCGGTGACCACCACGTCGAACCGGGCCGGGTCGGTCACGAAGAACATCGAGGCGGCGTCCACGTGCTGGTAGTCGACGCTGACGCCGGGGAACTCGGCGCCGACCTCGGCGGCCGTGCGGGCCCACAGGTCGCCCGCCTTGGTGAGCACGTTGGTCTTGTGCACCAGGGTGAGGTGGGCGCGGGGACGCCGGCTCGCCCGCGCGAAGGCGTCGCGCACGACCCGCTCGACCCCGAAGCGCGTGTTCAGGCTCTCCTCGGTCGCCACCTCCTGTGGCGTCCCGCGCCGCAGCGTGCCGCCGGCGCCGGCGTAGGGGCCCTCCGTCCCCTCCCGCACCACGATCATGTCGATGGCGGGGTCACCGGCGAGCGGTGAGGTCACTCCGGGGTACAGCCGGACCGGCCGGAGGTTGACGTGGTGGTCCAGCTCGAACCGCAGCCGCAGCAGCAGCCCGCGTTCCAGGACGCCGCTGGGCACCCCGGGGTCGCCGACGGCGCCGAGCAGGATCGCGTCGTGCCCGCGCAGCTCCGCCAGGACGCTGTCGGGCAGGGTCTCGCCGGTCTCGTGCCAGCGCCGCGCGCCCAGGTCGTAGTCGGTGGTCTCCACTTTGGGATGCACGGCTCGTAGCACGCGCAGCCCCTCCGCGACCACTTCCGGACCGATTCCGTCGCCACCAATGACCGCAAGCCTCATGGGGCTCGACTTTAGTCCGCCCGGCGTGGACGTCCGGCGCGCCCGCCCCGGGCGCGACCAGGCCGGACGGGCGCCCGGTCGCGCCCGCCGGGGAACAGCTCGCTGGCCACCCCGGGGTGGCCCGGGGCGACCCGGGTCACCGGCGACGGATCGTGCCGCCCCGGCCGTCGCCGGTCGTCATTCCACTGAACCAGGAGACGACATACGAGGACACATCGCGCGTTGACGTAAGCGGCAGCAGACAAAGACGCCACCACATCAACCGGACCACAATCGCCCTGGCCACGATAAATGCGCAGCAGACAAAATTCGGACCACGCACTCGAACGGCACCACAACTCCCGCCACCAGCCGTGCCCAGAGCGTTGAAAAAGTGATAAGAAATCAACAACATCGACGATGCGGCGTGCGGCGACACGAGGGGGTGCACGGCGCATGGTTTCTCAACAGTCGACCATCAGGCGCCCGGTCGAGGCTGGTCCACCGGGGGCGCGCGAACCCGCCGGTCAGGGTCAGGTGGACGAGGCGGGCGGAGCCTGCCCCGCGGACGGACGCCGCCAGGTTCCCGGCCTGCCCGTGCGGCCGGATCTCGACGGCATCCTGGCCGACCCCGACGCGCCATCCCTTGTCTTCCAGCCAATCGTGGACCTGCGCCGCGGCGTCACGGCCGGCTACGAGGCCCTGGCACGCTTCGGCCCGGACCCGCGCAACGCACCCCATCTCGTGTTCGGCGAGGCGGACCGCCGCGGCTGCGCGGCCGAGCTCGAGGCCCGGGTCCTGCGCCGGGCACTCGCCGCCCGCGATCATCTTCCCGACCGTTGTTTTCTCGCCGTCAACGTGTTCCCGCATCTCCTTTCCTCCCCCGAGGTCGCGGCGGTCTGGCGGGGCGCCGATCTCTCCCGCATCGTTCTCGAGCTGAACGAGGCCGTCGACATCGAGCGCGCGACCGGTCTGACGGCGACCTCGCAGGAGCTGCGGGACCACGGCGCGTTCCTCGCCATGGACGATGTCGGTTCGGGATATGCCGGCCTGCGCCAGCTCACCCACATCCGGCCCGATTTCGTGAAACTCGACGCGTCACTGGTCTCGAACATCGACGACGACCAGGTGAAGATCGCACTCACCGAGCTGGTCGGCGGATTCGCCAGCCGCCTCAACGGCTGGGTCATCGCCGAGGGTGTGGAGCGCGTCCAGGAGCTGACCATGCTGGTCGCCCTCGGCGTCCCCCTCGGGCAGGGCTTCCTGCTCGGACGGCCGTCCGCCCGCTGGCAGGAGCTCGACCCGGCCGTGGCCAGGCGGATCAGGCTGCTCTCCGCGCGCTCCGACCGTTCCTCGCGCATCGTGAGCCTGATGGAGCCGGTCCGGATCTCGACCGGCGACTACGGGCGCTGCGGCCAGGTCCCGGGCTGCCCGCCCTGCGCGCGCTCGCCCGCTCCAAGCGACGACGCCGGCTCGCCGTCCCCGGGCGGACGTCCCGAGGAACACGCCGAAGAACACGCCGAAGAACACGCCGAGGATCACGAAACGCTCAGGGGCGACGGTTCCGGTGGCGGGACTGCCATCATCGTCAGCAACCGGTGCCGGCCGGTCGCCGTGCGGCTGGCCGGCGGCGCGGGTGGGCGGGAGCCGCAGCGGATTCCCACGTCGCTGTTCGCGCTCCCGGACGAGCCCGTCACGGAGGTCGCCCGCCGGGCGATGACCCGGCCCGCCGGCTGCCGGTTCGACCCGGTGATAATCGTGACCGAGATGGGACGGCCTCTCGGCCTGGTACGGATGGAGCGCCTGATGCTGCGTCTCGCGGATCTGTCGGCCGCATGAGGCGGAACCGATTCTGGACGGCGCAGGCGCTGATGGGCCCGCGCCCCGTCGGCGACCCGGGCGCGCGGGTGCGCGAGGTGAGCATCGCGCGGCCGCCCGCCATGAAGGAGTTCTACTGCGGGGCGATCATCCCCGGCTGCGAGGCCCGGTTCGTCGCCGGCACCGAGGACGAGCTCCTCGGCGCGGTCAACACCCACGCCCGGGTCGACCACTCGATGGCCGACGTTCCCGCCGAGCTGGTCGACCAGGTCCGGCAGGGCATCAGGGACGCCGAGCCGGCCTCCCTCAACGACTGATCACGGCACTGGCCGCGGCGCAGGTCGTGGCCGGTGCGGACGACGGCACGGCCATCCCGCCCGCCCACCCGCACCGGCCGGATACTCAGCTCTCCCGGGACGCCCGGTTCACGGCGCTGACGACCGCGCGCAGCGAGGCGGTGACGATGTTGGGGTCGATCCCGACCCCCCACAGCACCGTCTCCCCCACCGCGACCTCCAGGTAGGCCGCGGCGCGGGCATCCGCGCCCGAACCCAGCGCGTGCTCGTTGTAGTCGAGGACGCGCACCGGCACACCCCGCTCGGACAGCGCGGCCACGAACGCGTCGATCGGGCCGTTGCCGCTGCCCGTGATGACCGTCTCCGTGCCGTCCAGACGTACCGAGACGGTCACCTCGTCCCGTGCGCCGCTCGCCGCGGTCGTCCGTGATCCGAGCAGTTCCAGCGATGCCGCCGGGTCCCCGCCCTCCGGCCGGTACTCCCGGGTGAAGATCTCCCAGAGCTGGCCGGCCGTGACCTCGCCGCCGGCGTCGTCGGTGTGCTTCTGGACCACGCCCGAGAACTCGATCTGCAGCCGGCGGGGCAGGTCCAGCGCGTACTCCGACTTCATCAGGTACGCCACGCCGCCCTTGCCCGACTGGCTGTTCACCCGGATGACGGCCTCGTACGAGCGGCCGACGTCCTTCGGGTCGATCGGCAGGTAGGGGACCTCCCACAGCGTCTGGCCGGTCCGTTCCATCGCCTCGAAGCCCTTCTTGATGGCGTCCTGGTGGGAGCCGGAGAAGGCCGTGTAGACAAGGTCGCCGCCGTAGGGATGGCGCGGGTGCACGGGCAGCTGGTTGCAGTACTCCACGGTGCGGCGCACGCCGTCGATGTCGGAGAGGTCGATCATCGGATCGATGCCCTGGGAGAACAGGTTCATCCCCAGCGTGACCAGACAGACGTTGCCGGTACGCTCGCCGTTACCGAACAGGCAGCCCTCCACCCGGTCGGCGCCGGCCATGACGCCCAGCTCCGCCGCGGCGACCGCGCAGCCCCGGTCGTTGTGCGGGTGCAGCGACAGCACCACCGAGTCCCGGCGGGTCAGGTTGCGGCTCATCCACTCGATCTGGTCGGCGTACACGTTCGGCGTCGACATCTCGACCGTGGCGGGCAGGTTCAGCACGACGGGGTTGTCCGGGGTGGGCGCCCAGACGTCCATCACCGCCTCGCAGACCTCGAGCGCGTACTCCAGCTCGGTCCCGGTGAACGACTCGGGGCTGTACTGCCAGCGGACGTCGGTCCCCTCCAGCAGCTTCTCCGCGTACTGGGCGCACCAGCGGGCGCCCTGCACCGCGATGTCGGTGACGCCGGCCCGGTCCAGGCCGAACACGACCCGGCGCTGCAGGGTGGACGTCGAGTTGTACAGGTGGATCAGGGCGCGGCGGGAGCCGACCAGCGAGGTGACGGTGCGCTCGATCAGCTCCTCGCGGGCCTGGGTCAGCACCTGGATCGTCACGTCGTCGGGGATCAGGTCATCCTCGATCAGCTGACGGACGAAGTCGAAGTCGGTCTGGCTCGCCGCCGGGAAGCCGACCTCGATCTCCTTGTAGCCCATCGCGACCAGCAGTTCGAACAGCTGCATCTTGCGCGACGGCGTCATCGGGTCGATCAGGGCCTGGTTGCCGTCCCGCAGGTCGACACTGCACCAGCGCGGGGCCTCGGTGATCGTGGCGTTGGGCCAGGTGCGGTCCGGCAGCGCGACCGCCGGGAACGGGCGGTACTTCTCAATGGGCATGCCGGACGGTTGCTGCGGTGTGATCACTGCTCCTGCTTCCTCGGAAGAGCCGGCGGTTATCCCCCGCCGAGCGGGACCCGGCGCTGACGCACGAGAACTCCGCGGCGGGGAAGCCAGCCATCTGTCCGGCTCGGATCAGCCGGATCGGATCAGGCCCCGCCGCGGCACCTAAGAAGAAGCAGCGCACGCATCACGGTGGCAGTTTACCGGATCGCCCAGCCCACCCGCCGGCCCAGCGGTCAGCTCCGGACGGCGCCAGCCACCACGCCAGCCACCACGAACCGCCCCGAGCGCGCGGCGAGATCATCCGAGCGGATGGTGCAGACCACGGCTCGCACCCCCCGCTCCCAGCTCGCCTCGTCCGGCCGCACCGACCCGACGACCTGGTGCGGGCCCACGTCGAGGGCGCCGACGTACTCGCGCATCGACCCGGCGCAGACGTCCCGCGCCGTGGTGTGCAGGACCTCGACGCCGGGCCAGTCGGCGAAGCGGCCGCCGAGATTGACGATCTTCGTGACCTCGTCGACGTGCGGGGCCGCACAGTCGACGCGGACCGGCGTGACCGGAGACACGGACCGGGCCGACCAGGCCATGCAGTCACCCTTGCGGATCGCGGCGAACAGCCCGGGCGCCAGGTCGAAGCCCCCCGGCACCCCGACCGCGGGGTCGACGGTGAGCGGAACCGAGCTGGCCGAGAACCCGACACCGCCCCCGCTCCCGCCCCCACCGCCGGTGGCCGCGGCGCCGTCGGCGAGCTCACCCCCGCTGCTCGCCGACGCCGGCCCGCCGACGGGGGTGCTGACCTGCGAGACCGGCAGCGGTTCCGTCGCCACCGGTGTGCCGCGGCCCGCGGTCTGACGCAGCGCCACGAACGTCAGGCTGATCATGCCGACGGCGAGCGTGACAACCGCCAGCACCCGGGTGAGTCGCCTCGTCCGCGGCGCCGGGCGTGGCGGCGCGACGAACAACCGGTGAACGAATCCCTGCAGCCCACGGGGCGCGGGCACCACCTGGCACCGTGTCCCGTGGCCCCGAACAACCTGACCGGCCCGCTCACGGGCCGATGGCTCGAGAAACCGGGCCGACCGGACGAAGCGCTCGTCGAGCCGAAGGTCCTCGAACGGATCCGGGTGCCGTGCCGCCATGCCTGTCACGGTAACGCGCGCAAGCGCGCAAGAGCGCCGCTTCCCGCTAAAGATCACCCACACCGGGCCGAGTCGTCACGACCCCGGTCAAGTACGGAGAATCTTGCCGCACAGGCGCCCTACCTGCACCGGGGCGCGCTCAGCCCGCGGAGATGCTCACCGCGCGGGCGTACGACGCACCGATGATCTTGGCGATCTCGGCCAGGATGTCGGGCGCCACCGCGTCGTCCAGGGACAGCGACATGAGGGCCTCGCCACCGGCGCTGAGCCGGCTGACCTGAGCGTTGGCGATGTTGATGTGGGCCTCGCCCAGCAGCGCGCCGACGGCCCCGACGATGCCGGGACGATCCTCGTAACGGAAGAACGCCAGGTGGTCCTCGGGACGCAGGTCGACCTCGAACCCGTCGATCGCGGTGATCTTCTCGACCTGGCGGGAACCGACGAGCGTCCCGCTGACCGAGACCGCCGTCCCGTCGGGCAGGACGCCGCGCACCGTGACGAGGTTGCGGTAGTCCGGGCTCTCCTCGGAGGTCTCCAGCGCCACGTCGACGCCGCGCTCCTTGGCGATCAGCGGCGCGTTCACGTAGGTGACCTGCTCCTCGACGATGTCGATGAAGACACCCTTGAGGACGGCGAGCTGCAGCACCGACACGTCGTGCGCGGCGATCTCGCCGCGCACCTCGACGGTGATCGCGGCGGCCACGCCCGCGGCCAGCCCGGAGAAGAGCTGGCCCAGCTTCTCCGCCAGCGGCAGACCGGGCCGCACGTCCTCGGCCACGACCCCGCCGGCCTGCACGTTCACCGCGTCCGGGACGAACTCGCCGCTGAGCGCGAGGCGCACCGAACGGGCCACGGCCAGACCGGCCTTGTCCTGCGCCTCCTGCGTCGAGGCGCCCAGGTGCGGGGTGACGACGACGTTCTCCAGCCCGAACAGCGGCGAGGAGGTGGTCGGCTCCTTGACGTACACGTCGAGCCCGACACCGCCGACCCGGCCGGACCGGACCGCGTCGGCCAGGGCGCCCTCGTCGACCAGGCCGCCGCGCGCCGCGTTGACGATGATCACGCCCGGCTTCACCCTGGCCAGCTCGTCGGCCCCGATGAGCCCCAGCGTCTCGGGTGTCTTCGGCAGGTGGATCGTGATGACGTCGCTGGACGTGAGCAGCTCGTCGAGGTCCACCAGGCGCACACCGAGCTGCGAGGCGCGGGCGACGGAGACATAGGGGTCGTAGGCCAGGACCTTCATCCCGAAGGCCGCCAGCCGCTGCGCGACCAGGACACCGATGCGGCCGAGGCCGACGACGCCCGCGGTCTTCTCCGTCAGCTCCACGCCGACGTACTTCGAGCGCTTCCACTCACCGCCGACGAGCGACTCATGGGCGGCCGGGACCCGGCGGGCGACCGCGAGCAGCAGTGCGATGGCGTGCTCGGCGGCGCTGACGATGTTCGACTGCGGCGCGTTCACCACCATGACGCCGCGGTTGGTGGCGGCGGGGACGTCGACGTTGTCGAGCCCGATCCCGGCGCGGGCCACGACCTTCAGTCGCGGGGCGGCCGCGAGCGCCTCGGCGTCGATCTTCGTTGCCGAGCGGATGAGGACCGCGTCGACGTCCGCCAGCGCCGGCAGCAGGGCGGATCGGTCGGCCCCGTCCACATGACGGATCTCGAAGTCCCCGGACAGGACCTCCAGCCCGGCCGGTGAGAGTTCCTCGGCGACGAGTACGACGGGCACGGTCTGCTCCTAGCACGCTCGTCGCCGGCCACCGCTGAGGAGGACGCAGCGGCGTGGACGCGCTGCGCCGCGGCCCGGGCGGACGACGACGATGTCGAATCGGTGGGCGGTTCGGTGCGGGTACAGCCTACAGACGCAGCTCCGCACGTTCGGGCGCCGCGACGGGTGTGCCCGCTCTCACCTGTGGCGGGCGCGGGCGCACGTCGACGGGCCGGGCGGCACGTGCCGCCCGGCCCGGCCCGCCTCAGTCCTTCGCGATCCAGGACATCATCGGGCGGAGCTTGCCACCGACCTGCTCGATCGGGTGCTGCTTGCCCTCCTCGACGAGCTTGGTGAAGGTGGCCCGGCCCGCGTCGTCCTCGGCGACCCACTCGCGGGCGAACGTCCCGTCCTGGATCTCGTCGAGGATCTTGCGCATCTCGGCCTTGACCGCCGGGGTGATCACCCGCGGGCCGCGAGTGACGTCGCCGTACTCGGCGGTGTCCGAGATGGAGTAGCGCATCTGCGAGATGCCGCCCTCGTACATGAGGTCGACGATCAGCTTCAGCTCGTGCAGGCACTCGAAGTACGCGACCTCGGGGGTGTAGCCCGCCTCGACCAGTGTCTCGAAGCCGGCCTGGACCAGCGCGCTGGCGCCGCCGCAGAGCACCGCCTGCTCGCCGAACAGGTCGGTCTCGGTCTCCTCGGTGAAGGTCGTGCGCAGCGCGCCGGCCCGGGTGCCGCCGATGCCCTTCGCGTAGGCGAGCGCGATGTCGAGCGCCTTGCCGGTGGCGTCGGCCTCGACGGCGACGAGCACCGGTACGCCCTTGCCCTCGACGAACACCCGGCGGACGAGGTGACCCGGGCCCTTGGGCGCGACCATGAAGACGTCGACGCCGGCCGGCGGCTCGATGAGGCCGTACCGGATGTTGAACCCGTGCCCGAACGCCAGCGCCTTGCCGGGGGTGAGGTGCGGCGCGATCGACTCGGCGTAGATCTTGCGGTGGGTCGTGTCCGGCGTGAGGATCATGATGATGTCGGCCTCGGCGGACGCCTCCGCCGGGGTCACCACCCGCAGGCCCTGCTCCTCGGCCTTGGCCCGACTGGTGCTCGTCTCCGGCAGCCCGACGCGGACGTCGACCCCGCTGTCGCGCAGGTTCAGCGCGTGCGCGTGCCCCTGGCTGCCGAAGCCGATCACGGCGACCTTGCGGTCGGCCAGGTTGTCGAGGTTGGCGTCGTCGTCGTAGTAGATCTCGACCATCTTCGGTGAATCTCCTCGAGGGAAATGAGGGGTGAATGAGGGATGGGAGTCAGGCCGAGCGCTCGACGGCGCGCAGACTGCGATCGGTGATCGACCGCGACCCGCGGCCGAGCGCGACCATGCCGGACTGGACCAGCTCGCGGATCCCGAAGGGCTCCAGCATGCGGATGAGCGCGTCCAGCTTGTCACGGGTACCGGTGGCCTCGATCGTCACCGCGTCGGGGGCGACGTCCACGACCTTGGCCCGGAAGAGCTGCACGGTCTCGAGCACCTGGGAGCGGACCGAGAGGTCGGCCCGCACCTTGACCAGCATCAGCTCGCGCTGCACGGAGACGGCCGTGTCCATCTCCACGATCTTCAGCACGTTCACCAGCTTGTTGAGCTGCTTGGTGACCTGCTCCAGCGGCAGGTCCTCCACCGCGACGACGATCGTCATCCGGGAGACGTCCGCGTGCTCGGTCGGCCCGACGGCGAGCGACTCGATGTTGAAGCCGCGCCGGGAGAACAGGCCGGACACCCGGGCCAGGACGCCGGGCTTGTTCTCGACGAGCACCGAGAGAGTGTGCCGGGTCACAGGTTGACCTCCGCGTCGCCGGAGTAGTCGAAGTCGGGGGCGATGTCGCGGGCGACGCGGATCTCGTCGTTGCTCGAGCCGGCGGCCACCATCGGCCACACCATCGCGTCGGGGTGGACCACGAAGTCGACCACAACCGGGGCGTCGTCGATGCTCATCGCCTTCTCGATCGTGGCGTCCACGTCCGCGGGCGACTCACAGCGCAGGCCGACGCAGCCCAGGGCCTCGGCGAGGCGCACGAAGTCGGGGACCCGGGTCACCCCGGTGCGCGCCGACACCGGGTGGGTGCCCAGGTCGGTGTTCGAGTAGCGCTTGTCGTAGAAGAGCGTCTGCCACTGCCGGACCATGCCCAGCGAACCGTTGTTGATGACCGCGACCTTGATCGGGATGCCCTCCAGGGCGCAGGTGGCGAGCTCCTGGTTGGTCATCTGGAAGCAGCCGTCGCCGTCGATCGCCCACACGGTGGCCTCCGGGCGGCCGACCTTGGCGCCCATCGCGGCCGGCACGGCGTAGCCCATGGTGCCGGCGCCGCCGGAGTTCAGCCAGGTGTAGGGGTGCTCGTAGGAGATGAACTGGGCGGCCCACATCTGGTGCTGCCCCACCCCGGCCGCGAAAACGGTCTCCGGGCCGGCGATCCGGCCGATCCGCTCGATGACCTGCTGCGGGGCGAGCGAGCCGTCGGCGGGCTGGTCGTAGCCGAGCGGGTAGGTCTTGCGCCAGCGGTCCAGCGACCGCCACCAGCCCTCCAGGTCGGGGCGTTCCTCGGTGCGCAGTGCCGCGGTCAGGTCGGCGATGACCTCCCGGCAGTCGCCCACGATCGGCACGTCGGCGATCCGGTTCTTGCCGATCTCGGCCGGGTCGATGTCGGCGTGGATGACGGCCGCGCCGGGCGCGAACGACGACAGCTTGCCGGTGACCCGGTCGTCGAACCTGGCCCCCAGGGTGATCAGCAGGTCGGCCTTCTGCATCGCGGTGACCGCGGCGACGGAGCCGTGCATCCCGGGCATGCCCAGGTGCTGCGGGTGGGAGTCGGGGAACGCGCCGCGCGCCATCAGCGTGGTGACCACCGGGATGCCGGTGAGCTCGGCGAGCACCCGCAGCTCGGCGGCGGCACGGGCCTTCAGCACCCCACCGCCCACGTAGAGCACCGGCCGGCGCGCCGCACTGATCATCTTGGCCGCCTCGCGGACCTGCTTGGCGTGCGGCCGGGTGACCGGGCGGTAGCCGGGCAGGTCGAGCGTGGGCGGCCACACCTCGTGCGGCAGCACCGAGGTGACGCCCTGCAGGATGTCCTTCGGCAGGTCGACCAGCACCGGGCCCGGGCGCCCCGTCGAGGCGATGTGGAACGCCTCGGCGATCGTGCGCGGGATGTCGTCCGCCGACTGCACCAGGAAGTTGTGCTTGGTGATCGGCAGCGTGATGCCGCAGATGTCGGCTTCCTGGAAGGCGTCGGTGCCGATGGCCGCGCTCGGCACCTGCCCGGTGATGGCGACGATGGGCACCGAGTCCATGTAGGCGTCCGCGATCGGTGTCACGAGGTTCGTCGCGCCCGGCCCGGACGTCGCCATGCAGACCCCGACACGCCCGGTGGCCTGGGCATACCCCTCGGCGGCGTGCCCGGCGCCCTGCTCGTGCCGGACGAGCACGTGCCGGACCCGGGTGGAGTCGAACAGCGGATCGTAGGCGGGCAGGATCGCCCCGCCCGGAATGCCGAAGACCACGTCGGCACCGACCGCCTCGAGCGAGTGGACGAGCGACTGCGCTCCGGTGATCTGTCTGGTCTCTCTGGTCATCTGTCGTCTTCCTTGACGGGGCCGGCGAGGTGCGGACGGGACGTCGTTCACGGGCGGGTCCACGGACGGCGACGGGTGGTCGCCGTGCGCGGCGTTGCCGCCGTGCGCGGCGTTGCCGCCGTGCCCGTGTCCGGGAACGGCGTCACGCGGGGCCGGGGTCGGGGCCGGACACGAAAAAACCCCTCGTGCCATGGGCACTGAGGGGCGGCGCGGGTGGTCGGAGACCGATCTGGTCCGACTACACGCGCTCCGAGCGTACGAGAATGCCGAGCAGCATGCGGATAACCATCCCCGACATCCGCCACCGCGTCAAGCACCACGTCGCGTCCGGAGAGACAGACCACAACACCGACACCGCGACGACAGTCGCCGCGCCGCCCGCCGGGACGCCAGACAAGCATGCGCCACCCCGCCGGCGACGGCCGTGTGATCATGGTCCGGTCGATGCCGGCGGGGTGGCAGGGAACCGATCAGCCGGCCGCGGCGGGCGGGCCGCCGACCTGGCCGCCGTCGAGGGCGGTGTAGAACGCCGACACCACCGGCGCGGCCGACTCGGCGCCGAACCCGCCGTCCTCGATCACCACCGCGACGGCGACGTCGCCGCGGTAGGCGACGAACCAGCCGTGCGTGGGCGGCGGGTTGCCGTCGGCGTACTCGGCCGTGCCCGTCTTGCCGTGGACGTCGCCGGGCATCGGGACGCCGGCCGCGGTCCCCTCGGTGACCACCGCGCGCATGAAGTCCCGCAGCGGCCCCAGTGCCTCGGCCGGGAGGGGGTTGCTGCGCGGGGACTCTCCGACGACGAACGGCTGATGCCAGGTGCCGCTGGCCACCGCCGCGGCGACGCTCGCCATCTGCAGCGGCGACGCGGCCACCCGCCCCTGCCCGATCGAGGCGGACGCCGACTCGACGGCGTCGCGCGGGGTCGGGAACGAGCCGCCCACGCTGGCGATCGGCAACGGCTCGGAGCTGTCGAACCCGTAGAGCTTCGCGGCCCGCTCGAGCGCGTCGTCGGGCAGCGACTGCTCGAGCCGGATGAAGGCGGTGTTGCAGCTCTTGGCGAAGACCGTCCGCAGCGGGATGGCCCCGAACTGCTCCGCCTCGGCGTTCTGGAACTCGCGCCCGCCGACGCTCACCGTCTGCGTACAGTCGATCATGGTGTCGGCGGCCTTGCCGCTCATCAGCGCCGCGGTAGCCGTCACGATCTTGAAGGTGGAGCCCGGCGGGTAGGAGCCGCGCACCGCCCGGCCGTAGCCGTTGAGCGGGTGGTTCACCGCCGCCAGCACCCCGCCGGTACGGGTGTCGATCGCGACGAGGGCCCCGTTGGGGCGCGACGCGGTCCCCAGCGCCGCCTCCCCCGCGCGCTGGACGTCCAGGTTGATGGTGGTGCGGATCTCCTCGCCGTTGCTGCTCGGGTAGGTCTTGAGGGTCTCGACGGTCTCGTTGCCGTCGGTGCGCACCACCACCGAGCCGCCCTGCGGCCGCAGCCTGGCGTCGTACACCCGCTGCAGGCCGGACGCCGGATCGACCCGGCCGACGAGGTTCCCGGCGAGCTCGGGGCTGCCGTCCAGCGGCCGCCCGTTGACGTCGAGCAGGGCGCCGCGCTCGCCGGTGGACACGGCGCGGTCGAGGCGCAGGCCGGGCTTGAGGGACGGGTGCACCGAGGACGGCCGGGCCCGCACCTTCCACTGCCCGCCGCCGGTGTCGACGAGGGCCAGCTCACCCACGTAGGCCAGCGGCTCGGCGAAACCGGCGAGCGTCAGCTTCGCGGTGTACGGGACGGTGGCGCTCGTGCCCGACCGGGTCAGCTCGCCGGGGACGAGCTCGGCCCCGGTCACCGAGAGCCGGTCGCGCACGTCGCCCATCAGCCCGACAAGGGCACCGACCGCGATGTCGCCGTCGGTGCTGAGGGCCGTCACGGCGGCGCCCGCCCGCTCCCGGACCTGCCCGGCAGCTGCCGGCGCGGCCGATGCTGCCGGTGCGGCCGTCGCCGGCGCGCCCGCGGTGCCGCCGCCCGGGTCACCCGCCGCCGGTTCCTCGGCGGCCGGCGCGGTCGTCAGCGTCTTCCAGGCGTCCAGGTAGGCGTGGGCGACCGCGGCCACCCGGCGGTCGGCCTCACGCGCGTCGGAGCGGGACTTCAACCAGTAGGCCACCCCGCCGCCGACCGCCAGCAGGACCACAACGAGCGCGACGATGAGTACGTTACGCCGGCCGCGGCCCCGGCCTCGGCGGCGTGACATGGACGGGCTGAACCCCGTCGGGGTGAGAGGCACGACGGCTCGCCTCCCCCCTCGCTCGGAGAACCGCCTGACAGGACCGTGCGGCCCGACCACACCCTACGAACGGCTAACCCGCTCCGCATCCGACGCGCCGTCGCTCGTCGGCAAGCCGACACGCGGATGCACTGATGGTGGTAACACGGAGGACCACGCCGACCGACCGGACGTTCGGCTTAATCCACCCGATCCGTTGCCAGCCCGGACCGGATCGCCGCGGCGGCGGACTCGTCCCGGGGCGCCCCCCACGGGGGCACCGGCTCGCCCGTCGGCGCCGGCAGGATCTGGCGCAGCACCGGCCGACGGGCCGGCCAGGACCGCCACTCGCGCGGGTAGCCGACCGAGACCTCCTCGAACCGCACCCCGTCGTACCAGGTCGTCCGCGGAATGTGCAGGTGCCCGTAGACCACGGCGGCGACGTTGTAGCGGGTGTGCCAGTCCGCGGTCAGCTCGGTGCCGCACCACTGGGCGAACACCGGGTAACGCAGGATCCTGGTCGGCTCCCGCACCAGCGGGAAGTGGTTCACGAGAACGAGCGGGACGTCGCGCGGGCACGCGTCGAGCCGCCGCCGGGTCAGCTCGACCCGGGCCCGGCACCAGTCGTCCCGGGTCGGGTACGGGTCGGGGAAGAGGACCGACTCGTCCGAGCACACGATGCCGGCCTCGTAGGCGGCGGCGAGCGCCTCCTGCTTGGTCGAGGTGCCCTCGGGCCGGAACGTGTAGTCGTAGAGCAGGAACATCGGCACGATGCGCGCCGGGCCGCCCTGACCCGTCCACAGTGGGTAGGGGTCCTCCGGGGTGAGCACGCCGAGCCCGGCGCACAGGTCGACCAGGCGCCGGTAGCGCGCCTCGCCGCGCAGCGACGTCTGGTCCCGCCCCAGCGTCCACAGCTCGTGGTTGCCCGGTACCCACACGACCTGCGCGAAGCGGTCGGCGAGCAGCCGCAGCGCCCATTCGACGTCCTCGTAGAGCTCCCCGACGTCGCCGACGACGAGCAGCCAGTCGTCGGGGCGGCCCGGGCGCATCGCCTCGACGATCGCCCGGTTGTCGGGGTGGCGGACGTGGATGTCGCTGGTGGCGAGCAGCCGCCCCTGTGTGGTCGCCGGCATCCGGCCCGGCGTGGTCGATTGCATCACTGACGATCGTCGCACACCGGCCGCCCCGGGCCCGGAGCGAGAACGGAACCAGTGATGTGGCCCACGTCGCCGCCCCGGACGCCGCCCCGGATGTGTCAGGAGGCCTCGAGGCGCTCCAGCAGCAGGCGGCGGACGGCCGCGGCGTCGGCCTGGCCGCGCATCGCCTTCATGACCGCGCCGACCAGCGGGCCGACGGCGTTCACCTTGCCGCCCCGCACCTTCTCTGCGATGTCGGGCGCGCCGGCGATCGCCGTGTCGACCGCGTCGCGCAGCGCCGAGTCATCGGAGACCACGGCCAGGCCACGGGCGGCGATGACCTCGTCGGCGGAGCCGTCACCGGCGAGCACCCCGTCGATGACCTTGCGCCCGAGCGCGTCGGTGAGCTGCCCGGCCGCGACCAGCTCGCAGATCCGCGCCACGTCAGCCGGGCCGATCGCCAGCTCGCGCGGCTCGACCCCGGCGTCCGCCGCGCGCCGGGCGAGCTCGTTGAGCCACCACTTGCGGGCCGCGGGCGGGCTGGCCCCGGCGGCCACCGTCGCCTCGACCAGGTCGAGCACCCCGGCGTTGCGCATCTCCTGGATGTCGCGCACCGTGTACCCGTGCTCGGCGATGAGCCGGACGCGCCGCTGCGCCGGCAGCTCCGGCACCACCGCGCGAACGGCCTCGATGTACTCGTGCGTGAGCGCGAGGGGCGTCAGGTCCGGCTCGGGGAAGTACCGGTAGTCGGTCGCCTCCTCCTTGGACCGGCCCGACGACGTCCGCCCGGAGGCCTCGTCGAAGTGCCGGGTCTCCTGCACGACCCGGTCGCCCGCGTCCAGCAGCGCGGCCTGCCGGACGATCTCGAACCGCACCGCCCGCTCGACCGAGCGCAGCGAGTTCAGGTTCTTCGTCTCCGACCGGGTGCCGAACGGCGCGTCGGGCTCACCGGGCGCGGGCCGCAGCCGCAGCGAGACGTTCGCGTCGCAGCGCAGCGAGCCCTGGTCCATCCGGACGTCCGAGACGGCCAGCGCGCGGCACAGCTCACGCAGCTCGTCGACGTAGGCGCGGGCGACCTCCGGCGAGCGGATGTCGGGCTCGGTGACGATCTCGACCAGCGGGATGCCGGCGCGGTTGTAGTCGACCAGCGAGTGGGTCGCCCCGTGGATCCGACCGGTCGCCCCGCCGACGTGCAGGGACTTGCCGGTGTCCTCCTCCATGTGCACCCGGGTGATCCCGACCCGGTGGATCTCGCCCTCGACCTCGACGTCGAGCCAGCCGTTCGAGCACAGTGGCTCGTCGTACTGGCTGATCTGGAAGTTCTTCGGCATGTCCGGGTAGAAGTAGTTCTTCCGGGCGAACCGGCACCAGGACGCGATCGAACAGTTCAGCGCCAGCCCGATCAGCGTCGCGAAACGCACCGCGGCCTCGTTGACCACGGGCAGCGCGCCGGGCAGGCCCAGGCAGACCGGGCACACCTGGGTGTTCGGCTCCGCGCCGAAGGCGGTCGCGCACCCGCAGAACATCTTGGACGCGGTGCCGAGCTCGACGTGGGTCTCCAGCCCGATCACCGACTCGTACCGGGCGGTGGCGTCCTCGTAGGACGGGGTGGCGATGACGGGAGCCGATGTGCTCACCGGGATGACTCCTCTTCGATGCCGTCGACGCCGTCTTCCTCACCCGCGGCGGGCGGGCGGGGAGCGGAGCGGGTGTCACGGACGTGGACGTAACTCAGCGCGATCGCGGCGGGCAGCCCGATGATCCCCCAGACCAGCAGGATCGGGCTCAGCGTCAGGCCGCCGAGGACGAGCACCAGGAGCGTGAGCCCCCAGACGATCAGCAGCAGTGCGCGGTCCTGCCGGCCGCTGCGCAGCCCGGCCATGTCCCTCCTCGTCCTTACTTTCCCGACCTTCCCCGGCTTCCCGGCTTCCCCGGCTTCCCGGTGCCGGTGCTAGAGCGCGGGTGCCTCGTCCAGCAGCGGATGTCCGCGGCGCGCCTCCAGGGCGGCCTCGAGCGCTCCGCCGACCAGGTAGAGCCGGTCGTCCGCGAACGCCGGGGCCATGATCTGGATGCCGGCGGGCAGCCCGCCCACCAGGCCGGCCGGCAGGCTCATCGCCGGCCCGCCCGCCAGGTTGGACGGGATCGTGCACAGGTCCGACAGGTACATCGACACCGGGTCGTCCACCTTGTCGCCGAGCGGGAAGGCCGGCGTCGGCGTGGTCGGCGAGACCAGCACGTCGGCCTTCTCGTAGGCGGCGGCGAAGTCGCGGCTGATCAGCGTCCGGACCTTCTGCGCCTGCCCGTAGTAGGCGTCGTAGTAGCCCGAGGACAGCGCGTACGTGCCGAGCATGACCCGCCGCTTGACCTCGGCACCGAAGCCGACGTCGCGGGTGTGGCTCATGACCTCCTCGGCACCGGCCCGGCCGTCGTCCCCGGCGCGCAGCCCGAACCGCATCGCGTCGAACCGGGCCAGGTTGGACGAGCACTCGCTCGGCGCGATCAGGTAGTACGCCGCCAGCGCGTAGGTGAAGTGCGGGCAGCTCACCTCCACGACCTCGGCGCCGAGACCGGCCAGCTCCTGGACCGCCGCGTCGAACGCCGCCTGCACACCCGGGTCGTAGCCCTCACCGGAGAGCTCGCGCACCACGCCCACCCGCAGGCCGCGGATGTCGCGGCGCGCGGCGGCCTCGACCACCGGCGGCACCGGCAGGTCGACGCTGGTGCTGTCCAGCGGGTCGTGCCCGGCGATCGCGGAGTGCAGCAGGGCGGCGTCGCCGACGGTGCGGGCCAGCGGCCCGGCCTGGTCGAGCGAGCTGGAGAACGCGACCAGGCCGTAGCGGCTCACCCCGCCGTAGGTCGGCTTGACCCCCACCAGCCCGCACACCGCTGCCGGCTGGCGGATGGACCCGCCGGTGTCGGTGCCGATGGACAGCGGCGCTTCGAAGGCGGCGACCGCCGCCGCGCTGCCACCGCTGCTACCGCCGGGGATGCGGGTGAGATCCCACGGGTTGCGGGTCGGCCCGTACGCCGAGTTCTCGGTGGATGAGCCCATCGCGAACTCGTCCATGTTGACCTTGCCGAGGATGACCACGTCGGCGGCGCGCAACCGGGAGACCACGGTCGCGTCGTACGGCGGCCGCCAGCCCTCCAGGATGCGGCTGCCGCAGGTCGTCGGCATGCCCCGCGCGGTGAGCACGTCCTTGAGCGCGAGCGGGACGCCGGCGAGCGGGCCGAGCTTCTCCCCGGCGGCGCGGCGGGCGTCGATCGCGCGGGCGGCGGCGAGCGCGCCCTCGGCGTCAACATGCAGGAAGGCGTGGACGGCCTCGTCGACCTTGGCGATGCGGTCGAGCGCGGCGAGGGTCGCGTCCTGCGCGGACAGCTCGCCCGCGGCGATCGCGGCCGCCGTCTCGGCGGCGGTCAGCCGGACGACGTCGTCCGTGCGGCGGGGGGCGCCCGCGCCGGCGGCAGCCGCGGCGGCAGGCGTTGAGGTGCTGGAAACGTCGGTCATGTGCGGCCTGGTGCCCCTCACTCGTCCGGATCGAGAATGCGCGGCACCCGGAACCGGCCCTCCTCGGCGGCGGGCGCACCGGCGAGGACGTCGGCGACCGGCAGCGACGGGCGGGTCACGTCCGCGCGGAAGACATTGGTCAGCGGCACGGCGTGCGAGGTCGGCGGGATGTCCGCGGCCGCGACCTCGGAGACCCGCGCGACGGCGCCGAGGATCGCCTCGAGCTGCGGCGCGAGCGCGTCGAGCTCGGCGTCGGACAGGGACATCCGCGACAGGCGGGCGAGGTTGGCTACCTCGTCCCGGGTGATCGCCATTCCGGTGGACCCCTCGTGGGCGGTGGGCACAGGCCCGAGATCGGTCAGGTCGTCGCGCGCCGTCGTGCGGGTGGTGGCCCGGTGGTGGCCACGACCGGCGGCAGGCCGCTACCGGCGACCCTGACCGCGGCCCGGCCGGCTGGGCGCCGGACGACTGCCGCGCCGGTTGCTGCCGGCGGTGACATGCCGGCGAACACAACGTCGGCGTTCCCCACATCGTACGGCCCACCACCCCACCCCGACTCATCCGTGGCGGTTGGCGACACGGCATGGGCGCGGCGGGCGTCGGTAGGGCGGCGCGACACGCGGGCGTGACCCGGCGGCCACCGTTCCGTCACGCCCCTTGCGCATGCTCAACCACATGTCGTACCTGCTCCGGCTCCTGCTTCCCGATCATCCCGGTGTGCTGGGAGCGGTGGCCACGGCACTCGGTGCCGCCGGCATCGACATCGTCAGCCTCACCGTGGTGGAGCACACACCGGCCGGGGCGGTCGACGACCTGATCGTGCTCCTGCCCCCGGGCGGCCTGGCCGAGCGGCTGTTCACCGCGGCCCACTCCGTGCCCGGGGTCTCAGTCGAGTCGCTGCGGCCCTACCAGGCCGACGGCGCCGGGATCAGCGAGGACCTCGAGCTCGTCGACGCGCTCGCCGAACGCCCCGCCGACGCCGTGGCCGTGCTGACCGACCTGGTCGCCGGGGTCTTCCACGCCGACTGGACGCTGCTGCTCGAGTACCTGGGGCCGGGCGACGTCCGGGTCCGGGAGGCCTCGGTGGGCGCGCCGAGCCTGGGCGGCGACGACCTCGGCGTTCCGGAGCGGGTGCGCCTCCCGCTGCCCTGGCTGCCGCTGCGCGCGGCGCGGCGCGTCGTGCCGGACGACGGCGAGTTCCCGGCCCGCTGGGAGGCGGTCAACATGGAGCTCGCCGCGGCCCCGGTCGGGCACGAACGGCTGGCCGTCCTGGTCGGCCGGCCGGGAGGCCCCGCGTTCCGCTCCTCCGAGGTGGCCCGGCTCGCGCACCTGGCCGGCATCGCCGCCACCCTCGCCCGCACGGCCGGCCCCGGCCGCTGAGCACGGCTGCGCGCCGCTGACCGCGGCTGCCGACCGCGGCGGCGCGGCCGTTTCCGCCGACGCGGCGGCGAGCCACGGGGTGAGCAGCACCGCGGGCAGCGCGGGCGCCACGTGCCACCCCTGGGCCGCGTCCGCGCCGAAGCCGGCCAGCCGGCGCCATTCGACGGGAGTCTCCACGCCCTCGGCGACGACCCGCAGCCCCAGGTCCGCGGCCATCCGAACGACCGCGCGGACGAAGTCGGCGTCGCGGTCGGCGCCCGCCATCCGGCCGATCACGGTCCGGTCGATCTTGATCTCCTCGAACGGCAGGCGCCGCAGCGCGTCGAGGGAGACCCGGCCGGTGCCGAAGTCGTCCAGGCTGACCCGCACACCGAGGTCCGCCAGGTCGCGCAGCGCCCCGGCCGGCTCGTCACCGTCCGCGGTGACGGCGCCCTCGGTGACCTCGAAGGTCAGCGCCGTGGCCGGCAGGCCGGTCTCGGCCAGCGCGGCCGCGACCGAGCCGACGAAGCCGGGGTCGCGCAGGTCACGCGCGGACGCGTTCAGCGCGACCGCCACCGGGATCCCCGCCGCGTTCCACCGGGCGACCTGCGCGAGCGCGCGGCCCATCACCCACGACGTGATCGGGCGGATCAGGCCGGCGGACTCGGCGAGCGGGACGAAGACTCCCGGCAGCAGCAGCCCCCGGCTGGGGTGCCGCCAGCGCAGCAGCGCCTCGACCCGCCGCACCCGCCCGTCGGCGATCTCCGCCTGCGGCTGGTAGTGCACCTCGAGCTGCCCGTGCTCCAGGGCGTAGCCGAGTTCGGCGGTCGTCCGGGCCCGTAGCCGGGCACGGCTGGCGTCACGCGGCCCGTAGGCCTGGACGCCGAGGTGGTGCTCCTTCGCGGTGTACATGGCGAGGTCGGCGCACCGCGACAGCGCGGGAAGGTCGCCGCCGTGGTCCGGGTAGAGCGCGACCCCGACGCTCGCGTCGACGTCGCAGAACTGCCCGTCGATCTCGTACGGGGCACGCAGCACGCCTCGGACGCGCCCGGCCACCTCCCCGACCACCGTCCGGCCCGCCTCGCCGGCCGGCAGCGCGGGCAGCAGGACGGCGAACTCGTCGCCGCCCAGCCGCGCGACGACGTCACCGGGGCGCAGCGCGGCGGTGAGCCGGGCCGCGGCGACGACCAGCAGCCGGTCGCCGACCTCGTGCCCCAGCCGGTCGTTGACCTCCTTGAACCGGTCCAGGTCGAGCAGCAGCAGGCCGACCCGGCAGCCGGTCCGCTCGGCCGCGCGGAAGCTGGCGGCCGCGCGCTCGGCGAGCTCCGCCCGGTTCGGCAGCCCGGTGAGCCCGTCGTGGCGGGCCTCGTGCTCCTTCTGCCGGGAGACCTCACCGACCCGGGCCACCACCAGCAGCGCCGGCAGCAGCAGCGGCACCAGCCAGGCGCTTCGCGCTGCGGCGACCACCACCAGCGGCGCGAGGGACAGCGTCGCCACCCCGCCCGCCACCCGGCGCCGCAGGTCGGCGAGGGGAGCCCGGTACCCGGCGTGGGCACGGCCCCCGCCACGGCCGGCCGCGCCGCCGACGGCCGCCGGCCCGCGCGGGTGCGTAGGCAGGCCGAGCAGGTCGTCGACGGCGAACAGCGCGAGGCCGGCGAGCGCGACCTCGGGCAGATCCCCGGCCCCGAGATCGGCTCCGAGGCCGTACGCGGCCACCACGGCTCCCGCCGCGCACAGCGCCAGCGAGCGGCGCCCGACGACCACCATCACCCACCGCGGGCGCGCGCCCCGCACGAGCTCCAGCAGGACGCCGACGACCAGGTGCGCCGCCAGCGCGGGCGGCGTTCCCCAACCGAGCAGGAGCGCGAACAGGAAGGTCATCGTGAGATCACTGCCGCCGGCGCCCGGCCCGCCCGCTCGGCGCCGGGCACCCAGCGCGCCCGCCGGCAGACCGGCCGGCCCGAAGGCGCCCGGCCAGGTCCCACCGACGGGCACCGGCTGCGACCCGACGAGAAGGGCGAGCCCGGCGATCAGCACGAAGGCCACGCCCAGGTTGTCGAAGGCACCGCGCCAGCCCCCGGCGACGGCGACCACCGCGGCCGTCAGGCATCCCGCCGCGCCGACCGCGGCCCCCCACCCGGCCCCTGGCTCCGGCGGCACGCCGCCGGCTCGCGGGGCGCGCATCAGCGGCGACCGGAACGGCCCCGCGTCGATCCCTCGACGCGTCGGGGACGGGCGCACCGACGCCCGGCCACACCGACGAGAACATGACGGAACATATGAGTGCTCACCGTAATGAACCTTTCGCTGCCAGGATGCGAAGGTTACCCGTCGACCTCCTCGAGCACGGCGAGTGCCCTAGCCGCATCCGCTCCGTCACGGAGAAGCACGGCGAATCCGGCTTCGTCCAGGAGCGGGATCTTCAGGGTGCGGGCCTTGTCGTACTTCGACGCCCCGGGATCGGCGCCGGCGACGACGAACGTCGTCTTCTTGCTCACCGAGCCCGTCACCTTGCCGCCGCGGGACTGCACCGCCTCGGTCGCCGTGTCCCGACTCCAGCCGTCCAGGGTGCCGGTGATGACCACCGCGACGCCGTCCAGCGGCCCGGGGCCCTCGCCGGCGCCCTCGTCGGCCAGGCGGACCCCGCCCGAGGCGATCCGGGCGACGATGTCGCGGTGCCGCGGGTCGGCGAACCAGTCGACCACCGCGTCGGCGATCTTCGGCCCGACGCCGTCGACGGCCGCGAGCCGCTCGGCGGGCGCCGTCGCGATCGCGTCGAGGGAACGCAGCTCCCGGGCCAGCCCGCGGGCGGCCGTCGGCCCGACGTGACGGATCGACAGCCCGACCAGCAACCGCCACAGCGGGCGGTCACGAGCCGCCTCCAGGCCGCGCAGGATCTGCTCGATCTTCTTGTCGGCGAAGCCACGCAGCCCCTCGAAGGACTCCGGGGCCAGGTGGAAGACGTCGCCGATGTCGTGGATCCGGCCCTCCGCGAGCAGGACCGTCGCCGTCTCGTAACCGAGCCCGTCGATGTCGAGCGCGCCGCGCGACGCCAGGTGGAACACCGACTCCCGCAGCTGCGCCGGGCACGAGACGGTGTTCGGGCAGCGGATGTCGACCTCGCCCTCGGGGCGGACCAGCTCGGTGCCGCACTCCGGGCAGTGCGTGGGCATCACGAACGCGCGCTCGGAACCGTCACGCAGGTCGACGACCGGGCTGACGATCTCGGGGATGACGTCACCGGCCTTGCGCAGCACCACGGTGTCGCCGATCAGGACGCCTTTGCGACCCACCTCGTCGATGTTGTGGAGGGTGGCCATCGCCACCGTCGACCCCGCCACCTTCACCGGCTCGAGCACCCCGAACGGGGTCACCCGGCCGGTGCGGCCGACGTTCACCTGGATGTCGCGCAGCCGGGTGGTGACCTCCTCCGGCGGGTACTTGAACGCGACCGCCCAGCGGGGGGCCTTCGAGGTGGCGCCGAGGCGACGCTGCTGGCCGAAGTCGTCGACCTTCACGACGACCCCGTCGATCTCGTGCTCGACGTCGTGGCGGTGCTCGCCCCAGCGCCGGACGAAGGCGAGCACGTCCTCCACCGAGGCCATCACCTCGTGACGGGCGGAGACCGGCAGCCCCAGCTCGGCGAACCGCGCGTACGCGCCCGACTGGGACGCCACGTCGAAGCCCTGGTGGGCGCCGAGGCCGTGCACGATCATGTCGAGCGGACGGCTGGCGGTGACCCGGGGGTCCTTCTGGCGCAGCGACCCGGCGGCGGCGTTGCGCGGGTTGGCGAACGGTGCCTTCCCCGCCTCAACCAGCGCGGCGTTGAGCTCGGTGAACCGCTCGGTCGGGAAGAACACCTCGCCGCGCACCTCGAGCAGCTCCGGCACGGCCGGGCCGCACAGCCGGGACGGCACGCTCGCCAGGGTCCGCACGTTGGGCGTGATGTCCTCCCCCGTGCGACCGTCACCGCGGGTGGCCGCGCGGACGAGCCGGCCGCCCTCGTAGACGAGGTCGACCGCCAGCCCGTCGATCTTCAGCTCACACAGCCACGCCGTGACGGGCTGCTCCCGCGCGGCGCGCGCCGCCCAGGCGTGGAACTCCTCGTCGGTGAAGACGTTGTCGAGTGACAGCAGCCGTTCCAGGTGCTCGACCGGGGTGAACAGCGTCGAGTAGGAGCCGGCGACCTTCTGGGTCGGCGAGTCCGGGGTGCGCAGCTCGGGGTGCCGCTCCTCGATCGCCTCCAGCTCGCGCATAAGCGCGTCGTACTCGGCGTCGGCGACGGTCGGCTTGTCGAGCACGTAGTAGCGGTAGGCGTGTTCCTCCAGCTCGCGGGCCAGCTCGGCGGCCCGGCCACGCTCGTCGGCGGCCAGACCAACCTCGTCAGCGGCCAGGCCACGCTCGTCGGCAGCCAGGCCGCGCTCGTCCACGCTCACTGTGGAGATTCCACCAGGACCCGCGCCGCCTCACGGCAGTGCCGCAGCGCGGCGCGCGCGTCACCCACCCTGGCATTGGCCAGACCACACGTCGGTGTCACGGCCACCACCTCCCCGAGTAGTTCCGGAGCGAACCCCAGCCGACGCCACAGGTCGACCGCCACCGCGACCGTACGACGGGGGTCCGACAGGTTCCCGGCGCCGTCCGTCGGCACCAGGCCGAACATCAGGCCGACGCCCGCCTCGACCGCCTCGCCGACCGCGTCGTCCTGCGCCCGGGTGAGCAGGGTCGCGTCGAGGCCGACGAACCGCGCGCCGGCCCGCCGCAGCAGGTCGAGCGGCACGTCCGGCGCGCAGCAGTGCACGCCGGACGCGGCGACCGACGCCGCCCCGGTCACCGCGGACAGCACGCCGGCCAGCCGCTCGGTCGCCGGCCCCTCCTCTACGGCGGGCAGGACGGAGAACCCGCTGGGAGTGCGGATGTGGCCGGCGAGCATAGCCGGCAGCGACGGCTCGTCGAGCTGGACGAGCATCCGGGCACCCGGAATCCGTCGCCCCAGGTCGGCCAGGTGGGCGACCAGCCCCTCGGCGAGCGCCTCCGCCAGGTCCCGGGCCGCGCCCTGATCGGCGAGCGCCTTGTGCCCGCGCGGCAGCTCGACCCCGCCGGCCAGCGTCCAGGGGCCCGCGGCCGACACCTTGAGCGGCCCGGTGTAGCCGGCGGCCGCCTCGGTGAACGCGTCCAGATCCCGGGCGAGCAGGTCACGGGCCCGGCGCAGGTCCAGGCCGGGCCGCGGCACCAGCCGCCACCCGGACGGCTGGAAGTCGACCGGCAGGTCCACCAGCAGCGCGCACGAACGGCCGATGATGTCGGCGCCGACCCCGCGGCCCGGCAGCTCCGGCAGGAACGGCAGGTCCGGCACCTCCCCCAGGACGTACCGCGCGGCCTCGACCGGGTCGAGATCCGGCAGCGACCCGATCCCGGAGGCTGTCCCGGGCGGCCAGGGGATGCCCGCCCGCTCGGCGGTCCCGTCGCTGCCCAGCGGTGAGACACCCTCCCCCGGCACGTCCCGGATCGGCTCCGGGCCCGCGCCCCGCTCAGTGGCAGACCACGTCATCACCACATCGACTCCTTAGATTCCGGCCGCGACCCCAGGCCACGGCCGGCGAACAACACCCACCAGAATCACTCGCCAGAATCACCCACCAGGATCACCCGTCGGAACGACCCGCCGGCGGAACCCCTCGGATGACTCGCTGGCAGGACCCGTCAGCACGCGGCAACCGCGCCCGGCGCATCACCGAAGGCGCGCCGCAGGCCACACGAGCCACTCCGGCCAGGCGGGCGGCCGGGCTTCGGGCGGGCCCGGTGCCTCAGGCCGCCAGGGAGCGGATGCGCCCGCCGCCGAGCACCCGGTCGCCGTCGTAGAAGACCACGGCCTGGCCCGCCGCAGTGCCGCGCACCGGCTCCGCCAGCCGCACGTCGAGCTCGTCGCCCCGGGCCGTCACCACCGCGGGGACCACCCCGCCGTGCGCCCGGACCTGCGCGGTGCACGACACCGGCCCGTCATGGGGCCAGACCATCCGCTCCGCGACCAGGCTGCGCATGTCCAGCGCGCTGGACGGGCCGACGGTCACCGTCGACGTCGCCGGGGAGATCTCCAGCACGTAGCGCGGGCGGCCGTCCGGCGCGGGACGTCCCAGCCCGAGCCCCCGGCGCTGCCCGACCGTGAAGGCGTACGCCCCGTCGTGCTCGCCGAGGGTCTCGCCGGTCTCCGCGTCGACGACCGGGCCCGGACGCGGCCCCAGGCGCTCGCGCAGCCAGGCGCCGGTGTCCCCGGAGGCCACAAAACAGATGTCGTGGCTGTCCGGCTTGTCGGCGACGGCGAGGCCACGGCGCGCGGCCTCCTCGCGGACCTGGGCCTTCGTCGAGTCGCCGAGCGGGAACCGGGCCGCGGCGAGCTGCTCGGGCCGCAGGGTGCCGAGCACGTACGACTGGTCCTTCGCCGGGTCCACCGAGCGGCGCAGCGTGCCGTCCTCGTCCAGCCGGGCGTGGTGCCCGGTGACGACCGCGTCGAAGCCGAGCGCGAGCGCCTTCTCCAGCACCGCGGCGAACTTGATGCGCTCGTTGCAGCGCACGCAGGGGTTGGGCGTGCGCCCGGCCGAGTAGTCGGCGACGAACTCGTCGATGACCTCGGTCTCGAAACGCTCCGCGAGATCCCAGACGTAGAAGGGGATGCCGAGCACGTCGGCGGCACGGCGGGCGTCGCGGGCGTCCTCGAGCGTGCAGCACCCACGGGCACCGACCCGGTCCGAGGCGGGCGAGCGCGACAGCGCCAGGTGGACGCCGGTCACGTCATGGCCGGCGTCGACGGCCCTGGCGGCGGCCACCGCCGAGTCGACGCCGCCCGACATGGCCGCGAGCACCCTCATCCGGCTCACGATCCCACCCCTCGTCCACACCGCCGGCTCGGCGGGCGCTCCCGCCGCCGGCTCATCGACTCACCCCGCGCTCAGACCCGCGAGCTCACCGGCGCGGCTGGCACGCGCCACCACCGGACCGATCACGGCGACCAGCGCGTCGACGTCCGCCGCCGACGAGCCGTGCCCGAGCGAGAACCGCAGCGACCCACGGGCGTGGGCCTCACCGGCGCCCATCGCCAACAACACGTGCGAGGGCCGCGCCACTCCCGCCGAGCAGGCCGAGCCCGTCGAGCATTCCACCCCGTGCGCGTCGAGCAGCATCAGCAGCGAGTCGCCCTCGCAGCCGGGGAAGGTCAGGTGTGCGTTTCCGGGCAGCCGGCCGGCGCCGGGGGCGGCACCGTTGAGCGTCGCCCCGGGCACCTCGGCCAGCACCCGGCGCACGAGGTCGTCGCGCAGCGAGGCCAGCCGGACCCGCTCGGCGGGCAGCTCCGCGGTGACGGCGGCCGCCGCCGCGGCGAAGGCGGCCACTCCCGGGGTGTTGAGCGTCCCGGAGCGGACGTCGCGCTCCTGCCCGCCGCCGTGCGCCAGCGGCTCCACCTCGACCCCGCGCCGCACGAGCAGCGCGCCCACCCCCACCGGGCCGCCGATCTTGTGCGCGCTGATCGTCAGCGCGTCCGCCTCACTGGCGGCGAACGACGTCTCGATCTGCCCGAACGCCTGGACGGCGTCGGTGTGGAACGGGATGTCGCGAGCGTGGGCGACCCGGGCCAGCTCGGCGACCGGCTGGATGGTGCCCACCTCGCTGTTCGCCCACATCACCGAGACGAGCGCGACCGAGGCCGGGTCGGACTCCACCGCGGCGCGCAGCACCTCGGGGGCGACCAGGCCGGTCTCGTCCACCGGCAGCGTCTCCAGCACCGCCCCCTGCCGCCGGGCCAGCCAGGACGCGGTGTCCAGCACCGCCGGGTGCTCCACCGCGCTGACCAGGATCCGGCGCCGGCGCGGGTCGGCGGCGCGGCGCGACCAGTACAGCCCCTTGATCGCCAGATTGTCGCTCTCCGTGCCGCCCGCAGTGAAGATCAGGTCGGACGGCCGCGCGCCCAGCACCTCGGCCAGGGACTCCCTCGACTCCTCGACGATCCGGCGGGCGCGCCGACCGCCGGCGTGCAGCGATGAGGCGTTCCCGGCGTCCGTCAACACGGCGGTGAACGCCGCGACGGCCTCCGGGCGCATCGGCGTGGTCGCCGCGTGGTCGAGGTAGGTCACGTCTGTAGAGGGTAGCTGCCACTCGGGCGCCCCACCCGGCCTCGGGACGACCGCCCGAACCCGGCCGCGCACCGGGCCGGGGCACCGGCTGGCCCGGGTCCGGGTCCGGGCGGGTCAGAAGTCGCCGGCACCGCGCCGCAGGTCGGTGAGCAGCTCGACGAGGTCCCGCACACCGCTGTCAGGAAGCCCGGGGTCGGCGAACACCGTGTCGTTGAGCTTCTCGGTGGCCGCGAGCGCCGTCGCCCGCCCGTCCTCAGTGATCTCGGCGAGGATCGCGCGCCGATCCGTCGGATGCGGCAGGCGGCGCACCTGCCCGCGGGCCTCCAGCCTGTCCACGGCGCTGGTGACGCTGGTCGGGTGCACCTGCAGCAGGCTCCCGATGCGGCTCAGCGGCAGCGAGCCCTTGCGGCTGAACAGCAGGAGCATGAGCAGCTCGTAGCGGGCGAACGTGAGATCGAGGGGCCGCAGGACCTCGTCGACCCGGGCGAGCAGGATCTGCTGCGCGCGCATCAGCGAGGTGACGGCGGCCATGCCGTCCGCGACGGGCCCCCATCCGTGGGCGGTCCACTGCCGGTGCGCCTCCGCGATCGGGTCGGTCGGAAGCGGTTTCGGCTGTGACACGGGTGCAATATCTCCAGGACGGGATCGTCGGGCCGGCAGACCATCGACAGCGGAGCCATCAACAATAGCCATTCCGGCGTACGACCGTTGCATCCGGGAACGGCGATGCTGGCAACGTTGGCGATGCCGGCAACATGAAGGCCACACAGCGCGCCCAGGTGCGCATCCCCGCCGACGCCCGGATCGACGTCCGACCGACATCTGGTGATCGCCTGATGATCGACGAACCAGGTGGCGTGGGTGCACACGCTCGACGCGCCGCTGCCCGCGCACCGGCACCGGCCCGCGGTCACGTCATCAGATGTTACGCCTGTACTGTCCGCCGACCTCGAAGAACGCCGCGCTGATCTGGCCCAGGGAACACACCCGCACGGCGTCCATCAGCACCTCGAAAGTGTTACCGCCCGCCGCGGCGACCTGCCGCAGCCGCTCGAGAGCCTGCTGGGCGGGCTCGCGGTTACGGCTGGTGAAGTCCGCCAGGCGCCGCAGCTGGGACTGCTTCTCCTCCTCGGTGGCCCGGGCGAGCTCCAGCGGACCGGCTCCCTTGTCGTCGGCGTCCGGCCCGATGAAGGTGTTCACCCCGATGATCGGCAGGGAGCCGTCGTGCTTGCGCCGCTCGTAGAGCATCGACTCATCCTGGATGCGCCCGCGCTGGTAACCGGTCTCCATCGCGCCGAGAACACCGCCCCGCTCGGAGATCCGCTCGAACTCGGCCAGCACCGCCTCCTCGACGAGGTCGGTCAGCTCGTCGATCACGAAGGAGCCCTGCAGCGGGTTCTCGTTCCCGGCGAGCCCCCATTCCTGATCGATGATCATCTGGATGGCCAGCGCCCGCCGCACGGACTGCTCCGTGGGCGTCGTCACAGCCTCGTCGTAGGCGTTGGTGTGCAGGCTGTTGCAGTTGTCATAGATCGCGCACAATGCCTGCAATGTCGTCCGGATGTCGTTGAAGTTCATCTCCCGCGCGTGCAGCGACCGACCCGAGGTCTGCACGTGGTACTTGAGCTTCTGGGAGCGCTCCGCCGCGCCGTAGCGCTCGCGCATCGCGACCGCCCAGATCCGCCGGGCCACCCGGCCGATCACGCTGTACTCGGCGTCCATGCCGTTGGAGAAGAAGAACGACAGGTTGGGCGCGAAGTCGTCGATCCGCATTCCGCGCGCCAGGTAGGCCTCGACGTAGGTGAACCCGTTGGCGAGCGTGAACGCGAGCTGACTGATCGGGTTCGCCCCGGCCTCCGCGATGTGGTAGCCGGAGATCGAAACCGAGTAGAAGTTTCGGACGCGGTGGTCGATGAACCATTCCTGCACGTCCGCCATGCAGCGCAGGGCGAACTCCGTCGAGAAGATGCAGGTGTTCTGGCCCTGGTCCTCCTTGAGGATGTCCGCCTGCACGGTGCCGCGCACGTTCGCCAGCGCCCAGGCTGCCACCTCGGCCGTCTCGGCCGCCGACGGCTCGCGCCCGTTCTCCGTCCGGAACAGCTCGAGCCGCTGGTCGATCGCGGTGTTGAGGAACATCGCCAGAATCGCCGGGGCCGGGCCGTTGATCGTCATCGAGACGCTCGTCGTCGGCGAGCACAGGTCGAATCCCGCGTAAAGCGCCTTCATGTCGTCCAGCGTCGCCACGGAGACCCCGGACGTCCCGATCTTTCCGTACACGTCCGGGCGGGGGCCCGGGTCCCGCCCGTAAAGCGTGACCGAGTCGAACGCTGTACTCAGCCGGGTCGCCGGCGAGTCGGCGGAGAGCAGGTGGAACCGCCGGTTCGTGCGGAACGGGTCGCCCTCGCCGGCGAACATCCGCGCCGGCGCCTCACCGGCCCGCTTGTACGGGAACACGCCCGCGGTGAACGGGAAGAGCCCCGGCAGGTTCTCCCGCCGCAGGAACCGTACGAGGCGGGCGTCGTCGTCGATCCGCGGCACCGCCACCCGGGGGACGGCGGTACCCGACAGCGTCGTGCGCCGCAGCGGGGTGCGGATCTCCCGGTCGCGCACCGTGTAGACCATCTCCTCGCCGGACCGCTCGGCGACCAGGGCGGGCCAGCCGTCGAGCAGCTCGCGGGTCCGCGCGTCCAGCGCCGCGTCAGCCGCGTTCCGGAGGCTCCGCAGCCGCGCCAGCGCGTCACCCGGACCGCCGGCGCCATTCGAGCTCGCGTGATCCGCCTGGGCGCCGTCGAGCTCGGCGATCGCCGTGGACAGGTGCTGGCGCCGGCGGGCGAGCTCGGACAGCTCCTCGGTGTGCGCGTGGTAGCCGCGCACCGCATCGGCGATCTCCGCGAGGTAGCGGACCCGTGCCGGCGGCACCACCGTCGTCAGCCCCGAGGAGACACGGACGTCCACCGCCGGCAGCCGGCCCGGGACCACGCGCAGCCCGCGCTCGCGCAGCAGGTCGCGCAGGAACTGGTAGAGCGCGGTCACCCCGTCGTCGCTGAACCGCGCGGCCGAGGTGCCGAACACCGGCATCTCCTCCCAGGAAGCGCCGAAGTCCTCCCGGTTGCGCACTATCTGACGCGCGACGTCGCGCCGCGCGTCCTCCGCTCCGCGGCGCTCGAACTTGTTGACCGCCACGACATCCGCGAAGTCGAGCATGTCGATCTTCTCGAGTTGGGACGCGGCCCCGTACTCGGGGGTCATCACGTACATCGAGACGTCACAGAAGGGCACGATCGCCGCGTCGCCCTGGCCGATGCCCGGAGTCTCCACGATGATCAGGTCGTACCCGGCGGCCTTGCAGGCCGCGATGATGTCGGCGAGGTGCTCGGGCAGCTCGCGCCCCGCGCCGCGGGTGGCCAGCGAGCGGAAGAAGACCCCGCTCCCGTGGACGCCACTCCCCTGGGCACCGTTCCCCTGGCGGCCCTTCGCCGGACCGCCGTCCGCCGGACCGCCGTCCGCCGGGCCGCCGCCGTCGGGCTCACCGCCGAGGAAGCCGGCTCCCAGCGCGTTCATCCTGATCCGGTCGCCGAGCAGCGCACCGCCGCCACGCCGCCGGGTCGGGTCGACCGCGAGGACGGCGATGCGCAGGCCGTCTTCCTGGTCGAGACGGAAACGGCGCAGCACCTCGTCCGTGAGCGACGACTTCCCGGACCCGCCGGTACCGGTGATGCCGAGCACCGGCACGGCCGGTCCGCGCTCGGCCGCCTCGCGCAGCGCTGCGGCCAGGGCCGGGTTCCGGCCGTCCTCGAGCACGGTGATCGCCCGGGCCAGCGCGGACTCGTCGCCGGCCCGCACCGCCTCGACCGCCGGCGGGCCCGCCGCGAGATCGACGTCCCCGTCACGGACGATGCTGTTGACCATCAGGTGCAGGCCGAGCCGCTGGCCATCCTCCGGGGAGAAGATCCTCGCGACACCGCGGGAGTGCAGTAGCGCGATCTCGTCCGGCACGATGACCCCGCCGCCGCCGCCGTACACACCGATGTGCCCGGCTCCCCGCTCCCGCAGCCGGTCCACCAGGTAGGTGAAGTACTCGACGTGACCGCCCTGGTAGGACGAGATCGCGACCGCCTGCGCGTCCTCCTGGATCGCCGCCGTCACGATCTCGTCGACGCCCCGGTCGTGACCGAGGTGGATCACCTCGGCTCCCTGGGCCTGCAGGATCCGGCGCATGATGTTGATCGCCGCGTCATGGCCGTCGAACAGCGACGCCGCGGTGACGACGCGCACCGGCCAGACGGGCACGTGCAGGGCGGGGGCCTCCTGGCCCACCACGGTGGCTGCGCTCATGTGGCTTGCTCCCGAGGACGGTACGCGGACACCAACGACCGTCGTTGGCACTCCGATAGTAGGACGTCCATTTAACTGGGGCCACCGAGACCATGGACATGCGGGCGGCACAGGGGCGTCGAACCCGTCACACAGCAGGAGGACCGGTCGCCGTGACCTGGCGTTCCGGCATGACCCGAACCCTCCACGTTCCGGGTTCCGGCGCCGGTCCGAACGCTCCAGGGGCCTCCGCCTGGGGCTCCTTCTCACAAGCCTGACACCAGCCGATGAGCCGAGCGGGCCGGAGCGCGCTCGCCGGCGGCCTGGTCACCAAGACCAGCGGGGGTGCCCTGCATGGCTGGCAGCCGAGCCGACAGGGCTGCCTCAGGCAACCGCCTCCGTCGCTCCGGCATGGCCGTCAGCCGTCGGCCGGGAAAAGGTCC